>NZ_JBIBGE010000020.1:0-20019 GCF_042956345.1 Pseudomonas sp. NPDC008258 | reverse complement strand
CGGGGGAGGCCTTTGGCCTCCATTCGCAGGCAAGCCAGCTCCCACAGGTACTGCACAGGTTTCAAGGTTTGTGCAGTACCTGTGGAGACCATGCAGGTAGTGCGCTTCCTGGACAAGAAGCGCAATACGCTGGTGTACCTGGTGTATAGCGACCGCATTGTCGAAGGTAGCCCGCAGAATGCGGTGACCGCGATTCCGATCTTGCCTTGGGCTCACTGATAGCCTGGTAGATCGCGGGGGAGGCCTTTGGCCTCCATTCGCAGGCAAGCCAGCTCCCACAGGTACTGCACATGTTTCAAGGTTTGTGCAGTACCTGTGGGAGCTGGCTTGCCTGCGATAGGGCCGCAAAGCGGCCCCAATACACCGATATCAGGCCAATTCCTCGGCCTGATCCTCCCGCACAACCGCCTTCACCACATCCAGCCGGCTGATGAACTTCCAGTCCGCCTCGTCGATGTAGATGCCATTCGGCCCGCTACCCCCTTCCAGGTCGATCGCCACGTGCGCCGAGACCTGTGGCTTCACGCTCGCCAGAATCGGTACGAAGCCCAGCTGCAAGCTGGTCTCCAGCAGTGCGGCCTGGTTGCGTTCGTCGATGTCCGCCGCCTCATCCAGGTAGTAAGGCAAGCGAATGCGCCCGGCCAGGTCGCGGTCCATCAGGTGCAGCAACAGGTACATGTTGGTCAGCGCCTTGATGGTCATGGTGGTGCCGTTGGACGCAGCGCCGTCGATGTCGGCGTGGATGATCGGCTGGCCGTTGACCTTGGTGATCTCGAACGCCAACTCGAACAGGTCCTTCAGGCCCAGCTGGTTGTGGTTGGCCGCTACCAGGCGTGCCAGGTACTCCTTGGCCTCTTCGTTCTTGTTGTCCTGCTCGGCGCTTTGGGTCAGGTCGAACACCGACAGGGTTTCGCCTTCTTCGTACTGGCCGGCACTGTGGATGATCTGGTCGATGTGCTTGAGCGCCTCCTTGTTCGGCGCCAGCACGACGCGGAAGCTTTCCAGGTTGGAGACCTGGCGCTTGTTGATCTCGCGGTTGAACAGGGCCAGCTGGTGTTCGAGGCTGTCGTAGTCACTGCGGATGTTGCGCAGGGTACGGGCGATGTCGGTGACCGCTGCGCGGCGTGCCTTGGCCAGGGTCAGGGCTTCTTCGGTACGGTGCGCATAGGCGTTCACCAGCAGTTGCAGGCGGCGCTCCATGTCGTCTTCGCTGTCGAACTTGGCCACGCCTTTCAGGCGAACCTGGGCGTACAGCGCTTCGATCTGGTTATCCACCCGCTGCAGGCCCTGCCAGCTGTCCTGGTAGTCGTTGAGCAGCGGCAGCAGGTTGTCCATCGAGTCGTCGATGGCTTCCATGAACGGCGTGCCGTAGGGCAGGTCGGCCGGCAGCAGCTGGCGACGGCGCAGGGCGTCTTCCAGGGTGCGCTGCTTGGACTCGAGGTCGCCGATTTGCCGGCCAACCAGTTGCAGCTTGGCCGACAGCTGTTGGACACGCTCGGTGAAGGCGTCACTGGAGCGCTTGAGCTCGTCCTGGGCGGCCTCCAGCTGCGACAGTTGCTCGAGCTTTTCCGGCTCTTCGGCGCTCAGGGTTTCGCTGCGGCGGAAGTCTTCCAGCGCCTTCTGCGCGTCCAGCACCTGCTGGTACAGGGTCTCGGTCTGCGCCTTCGAGGCGGTGCGGTCGGCGGTCACGGCCTGCTGGGTCTTGAGCTGCTTCAGCTCTTTTTCCAGGCGCTCTTTCTGGTCGCGCAGGGCGGCGCGATCGGCCAGGGCCTGCAGGGCCGGCGGGTCGATGTGGGTGAGGTCGATGGACAGGCCCGGGGCCTCGAAGCGCTCGCCCTTGAAGCCGTCGAGTACCGCTTCCAGCGATTTTACCCACACGTCGCTGTCGTCCAGCTCGATGCCGCGGTCGCCCAGCGGCAAGCTGAACAGTGCACCGTTGAACAGGCGCATCAGGCGATCGACATCCTGCTGCGAGAACTCTTCGCGCAGGCGGGCATAGCTGTTGTTGTCGGCGTGGTCCAGCTGCTGCTTGACCTGCTTCAGGCGCTTTTCCAGGTCGCGGACGCGCTCGTCCAGGTCTTCGGCGCTGAACTGCCGCGACTGGGCCAGGGCACCGGCCAGTTCGTCGTGGGCATCCTTGGCTGCCAGCAGCTGCTGCTCCAGTACCTTGACGTCATCGACCAGGGCAAAGCGGTGCTTGAGCACCGACAATTCACCCAGCCAACGCTGGATGCCGGTAATTTCGCGCTCCAGGCGCATCAGCTCCTGGGTGCCGCCGCGCTGGTCGTTCTGCAAGCGGTCCTGTTCGCCACGGTAGTGCTCGGACTGGATGACCAGCTCTTCCTTGCGCGCCATGGCGTATTCCTGCCAGGTGCCCAGCAGGGTGTCGAGCACGGGCGAAATGCGGTGCAGCTTGCCGCGCAGGATGTCGCGCTGGGCCACGCCACCGGCCAGTGCCTCGACCAGCGGGCCGGCGGCAACCAGGGCGTTGTAGTCCTGCTCCATGCGGCGCACGTCGCGGAAGGCTTCCTCGCACGCGGCAATGTAGTCGACGCTGCCCGAACGCAGGCTGTGCTCGAACGCATCGAGGAACAGCTGCTTGAGCTTGGCGGCGGTGATTTCGCGCATGTGCAGCAGGTTGATGAACAGCGCGCGGAAGGTTTTCAGGCTTTGCTCGCTGGTGGAGCGCAGCGGGATCATGGTCAGGTCCAGTGGCACCGAAGTGTGGCCGCCAACCAGCAGGCGGCGCAGTTCGTCCGGCTTCAGCTCGTAGGCCTTGATCCCCAGGCGTTCAAGGTTGGTGAACAACTCTTTCTGGCGCAGGCAGGTGTCGTTCTTCTGGTAGTGGGCCAGGTCCAGTTCGCCCTTGTAGGCGAAGAACTGGTGGCCGAAACCGCCACCCGGGCCGCGGCCGACTACGCCGATCACGTGCGGGCCGTGGGGCAGGCTCAGTTCGCAGAGAATGTAGGAGGTGTCGCTGGCGAAGTAGAAGCGGCGCGACTGCTCGAGGCTGTACTTGCCGAAACTCATGTCCGACATGCGTGCCAGGATCGGGAACTGCAAGGCGTTGATCGACGCCGATTTACCCAGGTTGTTGGCACCGTAGACCGACAGCGGGTGCTCCAGCGGGAACAAGCCCAGGCTGTAGCCGGCGGTGTTGAGCAATGCAAAGCGGCGGATGCCGTAGCGTTCCTGGCTCATGCGTCAATCTCCTGTTGCTCTTCGCGGATGGCCCGGGCCAGGGCGTCCTCTTCGCTTTCCTCGCCGTCGAACGGGCTGAGATCGAGCGGGTCGTCGGTGCGGTTGAGTTCTTCGGGGCTTTCTTCCTCGACCAGTACCGGGGTCGGCAGCGGCAGGTCGCTGTGCAGGGTGGCGGCCAGGTCACGGTCTTGCTGTACGGACAGGCACACATCGAGGAAGCGGTGCATCGGCGGAAGGAAGCGGTAGATACCGCCTTCTTCATGGGCAAAGCCGAGCTGGGTCATGCGGCGCAGGATTTTTTCTTCCAGCTCGTCCACGGTCTGCACTTCGGCCTGCAGGAACAGGTCGCGGTACTTGTCCAGCAGCGAGGGCAGCTCGTCTCGGCCGATACTGCCGCCGTCGAGCACGGCCATCGGGTCGCGGCCCTGGTCGGCCAGGTGCTCGACCAGGATGAAGGTGAACAGCGACAGGCGCTGCGCGGTCTTGTTCACCTGCGCGGCGGTCATGTCCGGCACGAAGTAGTAGAACCCGCGGGTGTCGCACACCAGCTCGAAGCCCAGGGCTTTGAACAAGGTGCGGTACTGGTCCTGGAAGTTCGACAGCTGGGCGTACAGCTCGGGGTCGCGGCGGCTGACGTGGAAGCCTTTGAACAGCTCGCGGAAGATCGGCGCGAGCTGGGACAGTTCGGAAAGATCAAGATGCATGGGCTGGGCTCGCGTTGGATTCGGTAGGCGCGCCGGTGGCGTCTTCGCGGCTGGAAGTCAGGGCGAACGAGCGCAGGCTGACCAGGTGTTCCTGGGTGGTGTACTCGCGGCGGTCGAGGCGTTCGCGCTTGAAGCGCTTTTCCCGCGACAGGCGCGAGAACCAGTACAGCAGCTCGTCGGTGGCGCCTTCGGGCTCCTGCTCCAGCAGCCAGACCATCAGGTCTGGCAGCGGCAGGGCCTGTTCGCAGCGCTCGGCCATTTCCTTGACCGTGCGTGGTGCGCGGGGCAGGGCGCCGGACTGGGGCTTGTGGGCCTTGGGGAAGCGCGCCGGCTTGGGCTCGAAGCGCGCCAGGGCGTACACATAGGCCTCGACCTGGCTGGCGCTGCCAAGGAAGGTGCTTTGCGGGCGGGTGAACATCGGCATGGCCGCTTGCGGCACGGCATCGATGCCCTTGCGCCGGATGACCGACAGGGCCAGTGCGGCGCCACGGGTCACGGCGTTGTGCCGGCGGGCTTCTTCACGCAGCGGCAGCAACAGTTCGCGGGCGTGGCGCAGGGTGAGCTGGGCGCTGGTCTGCATTTCCAGGATGCGCGCGTGGGTACGCAGCAGCATGTCGTCGTCGACCAGGTGGCCCAGGCGGGCCTGTTCGCCCAGCAGCTTCAGCAGCACGGTCTCGACCTTGCGCACGCCTTGTTCGAAGGCGCCGTCGGCGTTCACCAGCTGGATCATCGGTTCGACGTATTCGTCCCAGGTGGCCAGTACTTCGGCGTAACGCTGGCGCAGCGGGATCTGGCGGTTGCTGGTCTTGGCGCGCTCGGCCACGGCCACCAGTGCCTGCTCGTCGTTGTCGAGTTTTTTAAGCACATCGCGCACGCGCATGTCGAGCAGGCGCAGTTGGCGCGCCAGGTCGTCGCTGTCGCGGTTGTCGAAGGCGTCCTGGATGTGGCCGGCAAGGCGCTCCAGGTGACGCAGGTAGGCTTCGATCTCCAGGCACAGGCCCAGCCGGTGTTCGCGGCGCAGGTAGGCGAGGAAGTCGTGGATCTGCGCGTTGAGCTCGAAGCGGTTCGGGCTTTTGGCCACCGGGACCAGGATGTCCAGGCGGATCCACACGTCGAGTAGCTGGGTGATGTCCTGCGGGGTGCTTTCGAGCTGCTGGCGGCCCACGTGCTGGCGCAACTCGACCAGGCTCAGGGTGCCCTGGTCGAAACGCTCGCACAGCGGCTCGATCAGGGCCCAGTGTTCGGCTAGGGCGCGCAGGACGCGCTTGGGTTCGATCATTGGCTTCGACTCGTTGCCAAGAAAAAGGGGGCGATTGTACTGCATCCGGGGGGGAGGTTTTCACCCCTTGGTCTGTAATGGGGATAACCTTTTCTTCTTTATGGATATTCACTGGCCTCTTCGCGGGCCCGCCCGCTCCCACAGGTACTGCACAAAGCCTGAGGTGTGTGCAGTACCTGTGGGAGCGGGCGTGCCCGCGAAGAGGCCGGTACAGGCAACAAAAAACCGCCGACCAGTTGCGGCACTCGAATGCCAACAGCGTTAGAATGCCCAATTGCCTCCACCCCCTCGGAACCCCGCACCTTGCTCACCGAACCCCGTCGCCGCGCCTTCCTTTCCGCCATGCAAGTGGTGCACTGGCTGCCGCGCGCCGAACTGCCGTTCGCCGCACCGTCGCGGCCCGAGTTGCTGTTACCGGTGGCACCGGTCGAAGACATCGATTTCGAGGTCAAGCCGGCGCAGGCTACAAACGACGCGCCTGTTCCGCCCCAGGCCCGCTCCGGTGAAAGGCCGAAAATCGAGATCCCGCGCCCGGGCAGTGCGCCCAAGCCGGCCGCAAAGCCCGTCGAGGCCGAGGCGCAACCCGCACCACCACGTCCGGCCCCCGTGCCGCCGCCACGTTTCGCGTTGCAGTTGCTGCGCGCCGGCAGCTGCCTGCTGCTGGTCGAGCTGGCCACCGGCCAGCCGTTCCAGAGCCGCGATCCGTCCTACCTGTTGCTCAAGGACATGCTGCGCGCCGCCGGCCTGCCCGACGCCCCGCAGATCATCGGCGAGCCGGTGCGCTGGCCGCTGCTGGTACGCGGCAACATGGACCAAGGGCCCGAAGCCGCGCGCGACTTTGTTCAAGGCTTTGTCCAGGCGCGCCTTGAGGACGCCCCGAGCACCTGCCTGTGGCTGATCGGCCTGCCGGCACTGCGCTTTGCCGCCAATGCCGAGGCCGACGCCTGGTACCAAACCCTGAAGCTCGACGGCCTGGGCGATGCCTGGGCGTTGCCGGGCCTTGAACTGTTGATGGACGAGCCGCAGCGCAAGGCGGACGTCTGGAAAGCCATGCGCCAGCTGATGGCGCGCTGGAAGAGCGTTGAATGAGTGAATCGATCAGTTTCCGCCCGATGACCGAGGCGGATCTGGATGCCGTACTTAAGATCGAATATGCCGCGTTCAGTCATCCCTGGACCCGTGGGATTTTTCAGGATGCGCTCAAGTCGTACGAAGTCTGGCTGATGTTCGACGGCCAGCAGCAGGTTGGCCATGGGGTGATCAACGTGATCATCGATGAGGCGCACCTGCTCAACATCACCGTCAAGCCGGAAAACCAGGGCCGTGGCCTGGGCCTGCGCCTGCTGGAACACCTGATGGCCCGGGCTTACCAGTTGAATGGCCGCGAATGCTTCCTGGAGGTACGCGCCAGCAACCAGTCGGCCTATCGGTTATACGAGCGCTACGGTTTCAACGAAATCGGCCGCCGCCGCGACTATTATCCGGTAGCTGGTGGTCGCGAAGACGCCTTGGTCATGGCCTGCACCCTACTCGAGGACTGACCAGGCATAGCGGCTACCACTATTGGCCTTTTCTTTGTTCTCTATGCACGGATGGATAAAGGATGAAAAAACGGCTTCTGGTGGCGGGCCTGCTGATTGCTGTTGCATCACACGCCGACGAACGCGACCTGTGGATGTTCGCCCAATGGGCAGGCGACCATCAAACCCGGCCCTTCCGTGAAATGCTGGTGGATGCCCGCCTTTACGGCGTAGTACCTATCCACCAGTTGTTGCGCTCGGCATCGGACTGGAAGCTGTGCCAGGCGTCTCCGTTTGCCGTGCCACCCACCAGCAACTGGCCGGCGGTACGTTCGACCCTCTCGCTGATCAAGGCGCTTGATGAGCAAGGTATCCTGCGCCAGTTCGAAGTGGTCTCGGCCTACCGCAACCCACGCCTGAATACCTGCGCAGGTGGTGCTGCCAACAGTGCCCATACCCGCGCGTTCGCCGTTGATATCCTGCTGCCGGCCTGGGCCGACCCCAACCCGCTGTGCCGCTTCTGGCAGCAGTATGGGCAGGCCTGGAGCATGGGCCTGGGGCGCTACCCGTCCGGGCGCATCCATGTGGACACTGCCGGCTATCGGACCTGGGGGGGCGACGGCAGTGCCGGGTCGTCGTTCTGCGTCAAGCCCAAGTGAGCCAGGCAACGCTGGCATTCGCCCGTGACCCACTCGGTGAAGCGCTGGCGCTTGCCGTCATCTTCAAGGGGTTGTGGGCTAAGCAGGTGGTAGGCCGAGCCATCGCGCACAAAACCGAACGGTGCCTGCAACTGGCCGCTGTCCAGTTCGTCGCGCACCATCAGGGCTGAGGCCATGGCCAGCCCCAGGCCGGCGCCGGCGGCCTGGATCGACAGGTAGAAGTGCTCATAGTCGCTGCGTTCGCCGTGCCGCACCTGCTGGCCGCTCAGGCGCAGCCAGGTGGGCCAGGCGGCGGGGCGGGTGGCGCTGTGCAGCAGTCGCTGGCCTTGCAGTTGGGTGGCGGCGTTGGGGCTGCATACCGGGCCGATCCATTCATCACAGATCTTCTGGTTGTACAGCTGGTTGCCCCAGTGGAAGTCGTCGCGGCGGATTGCCAGGTCGACACCACTGCGGGCGAAGTCCAGCGGGCCACCGGCCGCCACCAGATGCAGCTGCAGGTCGGGGTGGTCGGCATGGAAGCGGGGTAGGCGCGGGATCAGCCAGCGCATGGCGATGGTTGGCTCGCAGGAGAGCACCAGTACATTGTCGCGAGCCTGATCCTCAAGGCGCTGCACGGCGCCTTCGAGTTGTTCGAAAACCGCCTGGGTGGTGCCTTGCAGGGCACGGCCGGCAGGGGTGAGGAAAATGGCCCGGTTGCGGCGTTCGAACAGTTCCACGCCAAGGTTTTCTTCAAGCAGGCGGATTTGACGACTGACCGCGCCATGGGTGACGTGCAGGTGCTCGGCGGCGCGCACGAAGCTTTCGGTCTGGGCGGCGATGTCGAAGTAGCGGAAGGCGTTGAGTGGCGGCAGTTTCATGGCATCCCTTTTAACCTGTGCTGGCCTCTTCGCGGGCACGCCCGCTCCCACAGGTACTGCGCTTTTCTGTGGGAGCGGGCGTGCCCGCGAAGAGGCCAGCGCAGGCGCTATACCTCTGTGAGAAAAACTATCAGATATGCCTCACTATAAATCGATTTTTCCTCACTCATAAGCGCTCGATAATCCACGGGTCTGTGCATTTCCATCGCCTATCGAGACCCACCCCATGTCTGAACTCATCGCCGTCGCCCTGTTCACCCTGCTCGCGGTCATCAGCCCGGGTGCCGATTTCGCCATGGTCACCCGCAGCAGTTATGCACAGGGCCGCAAGGCCGGTCTCGCCGCTGCTGTGGGTATTGCGCTGGGGGTGCAGGTGCATGTGCTGTACACGGTCTTGGGCATTGCCGTGATCATCAGTCAAAGCCCGCCCTTGTTCCTCGCCATGAAAGTCCTGGGTGCTGGCTACCTGATCTACCTGGGCTACCAGTCACTGACCAATACCCGGCGTATCAGCCTTGACGGGGCTGGCCATTCCACTGCCGGTGTGCTGCAAGCCCTGCGCACGGGCTTTCTGACCAATGCCCTCAACCCCAAGACCATGCTGTTTGTCATCAGTGCCTTCACCCAGGTAGTCCAGCCTGGCAGCCCACTGGCGCTGGATTTCGCCTATGGCGCGTTCATGTCCTTTGCCCACTGGCTGTGGTTCAGCCTGGTGGCAGTGTTTTTTTCCAGTGCTGCATTGCGCAAGGCCATGATCGAACGGCAATTGCTGGTGGACCGTGCCATCGGCCTGGCGCTGATCGGGCTTGGCCTTGCGGTAGCGGTAACCGGGATACGGTGAAGTGTCGATTGCATGACGGGGTGATGGCCATTTAGAATAGAATCATTCCCATTTGCGAAGCGTCGCGATGAAACCAACTCCACCCGCCGTTGCCGACAGCCTGGACGCTTTGTACAAGGGCTATCACAGTTGGTTGCTGGTGTGGTTGCGCCAACGCCTGAACTGCCCGCAGCATGCGGCAGACATGGCTCAGGACACATTCGTCCGCTTACTCAGTGCTGGCAGCTACGTTGCCCCCCGCGAACCGCGGGCCTTGCTGGCCACGGTGGCGCGGCGCCTGCTGATCGACCGCGGTCGTCGGCACAAGCTGGAGCAGGCCTATCGCGAAGCGTTGGCATTGCATGTAGAGCAGATGGAGCAAGCGCCTTCCCCCGAGCAGGTTCACGCGGCCGTACAAGCCCTGGAGCAGATCGACCGTGCCTTGTCGCGCATGCAGCCACGAGTACGCCAGGCGTTTGTGCTGCGCCATCTCGAAGGCCTGAGCCACAGTGAAATCGCCGAGCACCTGCAAGTGTCCACCAAAAGCGTGCAGGGCTACCTGGTGCAGGCGCTGCTGGCATGCCACGCCGCTGCCGAGGCCTGCCTGTGAGCCCGGAAGTCCTTCATGAAGCCGCCGAATGGCTGGTACGCCTGGACGACCAGCCCAGCGGCCGCGACCGTGAAGCGTTTCGTGCCTGGTTGGCGCAGGACAGCGAGCACCTGGACGCCTTCCAGCGCATGCAGGAAACCTTGGCGCCCTTGCAGTTACTCAAGCAGGCGCCGGCTCGCAGCGCGCTGCGGGCGCTCAAGCAACAGCGGCGTTCGGCCCGTGCCCTGAAGGCGCTCGCGCTGGTTGCCGTGCTGGCCCTGCCATTAGGGATGCTCGTGCAGCAGGGGCCGGTGTACCTGCTGGCCGATATCCGCACCGGCAGCGGCGAATGGACCACGCGGCAGTTGCCCGATGGCAGCCTGCTGCGGCTGGACGGTGGGTCCGCCGTCGACCTGGACTTCGATGAGCGTACGCGCACGGTTCACCTGCTGCGCGGGGAAATCCTTGTGGATGTGGCCAAGGACGCCGGGCGCCCGTTCAAGGTGGTGACCGAGCATGGCAGCGTGCGGGCATTGGGCACACGCTTTGTGGTGGAGCAACTGGCCGAAGGTTCGCGCCTGGCAATGGTCGAGTCCAGCACTGAA
Source organism: Pseudomonas sp. NPDC008258 (assembly GCF_042956345.1). NCBI lineage: Bacteria > Pseudomonadati > Pseudomonadota > Gammaproteobacteria > Pseudomonadales > Pseudomonadaceae > Pseudomonas > Pseudomonas sp. NPDC008258. Next base: position 9,785 of record NZ_JBIBGE010000020.1, on the reverse strand, counting down.
GTCGACAGCCATGGCCAGCGGCGGGTGGTGTCGGCAGGCCAGGAATTGTACTTCGACGCGACGGGGCCAGGCGAGGTGCAGGCCATCGACGGCAGGAGCGTGGAGCAGGCCTGGGCGCGACACCAGTTGGTGGTGCGTGAGCGGCCGCTGGTCGAAGTGCTCGAACAGCTGGGTCGTAATCATTCGGGCTACCTGCTGTTCGACCGCAAGGCCCTGGCAAACATCCGCGTGACCGCCGTATTGCCGGCCGACGACAGCGAGCGTGCATTGCGGCTGTTGGCACGCAGCCTGCCGCTGGGCATCGATCACTACACGCCCTGGATCACACGGGTACGCTACCTGCCAACATCCGAGTTCAGATAAAAAAGATTCTCACCTGCTTCCAGTTCCCGATTTCCGTGCGTCCTTGTCGTAAGCCAACATAACGGAGTATCGGGAACATGCTTTCTACACTGCGCGCGCGCATTCCTTTCACGCCTCGCAATGCACTGGCATTAGGTCTTCACCTGGGGCTGGGCAGCCTGCCGCTGCTGGCACCGCTGGCGGTGGCTCAGCAGCAGGTGCAGCGCTATGACATCCCGGCCGGCGCCTTGGGTGACGTGCTCAGCAGCTTTGCACGGCAGGCCGGCGTGGCGATTTCGTTCGACGCCACACAAGTGGCTGGGCGGCGTAGCGCGGGCTTGCAGGGCAGTTATGGCGTGAATGAAGGCTTTGCCATGCTGCTGGGCGGGCAGGGCATGCAGGCGCAGGGGAGTGACGACGGCTTCGTGCTGGTCAGCGTGCCAGGCAAGGAAGGGGCGTTGGAACTGGGCGCGACCACCATCAACAGCCAGTTGCTGGGCAGCACTACCGAGGGCACGGGTTCGTATACCACGGGTATCACCAACGCTGCTACCAAGCTCAACCTCAGCCTGCGCGAGACGCCGCAGTCGGTCAGTGTAATGACCCGCCAGCGGATGGAAGACCAGAACCTGCGCAGCATCGGGCAGGTACTTGAGCAAACGCCGGGGGTCAATGTGCAGAGCCCGGGCAGTGATCGCCTGTATGTGTTCTCGCGCGGCCTGGCGATCGACAGCTACCAGTACGACGGCATGCCCACCACCACGTTCGCATTCAGCCAGGCGCTGCCCCAGGCGCTTTCGGACATGGCGATCTACGACCGGGTCGAAGTGGTGCGGGGTGCTACCGGTTTGTTGACGGGGGCGGGCGACCCGTCCGGCACGGTAAACCTGGTGCGCAAGAAACCCACCGACCATTTCAAGGGCTACATCAGTGGCGGGCTGGGTTCCTGGGACCTGTACCGCACTGAAGTGGATGTGTCCGGCCCGTTGACCGACAACGGTGCCGTGCGCGGCCGTGCAGTAGCGGCCTACCAGCAGGGCAACAGTTTCACCGACCACCTGCAGCAACAGAAAACTATCGTGTACGGCGTCAGCGAGATGGACCTGTCGCCGGACACGCTGTTTACCCTGGGCGTGGAGTACCTGGACAGCGACCCGCGTGGTTTCTCCACCACTGGTTTGCCCGTGGTGGCCACCGATGGCTCGGGGCGTGGTTTCCAGTACCGGATGCCGCGCTCGTACAACGGTGCCAGCCGCGATAGCAGCAACCATCAGGAGTCGGTGAACACCTTCGCCTCGCTTGAGCAGCGGCTGGGCGAAGGCTGGTCACTCAAGCTCGCCGCCAATTACCTGTACGGCACCCGAGACTACGACTCGGTCATCGTTGGTACCACCACAGGCGTGGTCAACCCGGCCACGGGCGATGGCTTGCGCTACACCGCCACCAAGGGTGACAACACGCAGAAGCAGCGCGGTGTCGATCTGATGCTCAGTGGCCCGTTCCAGTTGCTGGGGCGTGAACACGAGTTGGTGATGGGCTTCAATTACCAAAGCTACGAGAACCGCCGCAACGGCTTTGGCAACTTGCTGGCCAACGGCAGTAGCAACAATGGTGTCAGCGGTGTGCCGGTGAACATCTGGACCTGGGATAACCAAGGCCCGACGCCGTCCTACAACTTCAACCGTGAGGACGACGATATCGACCAGCGCCAGACCGGCGCCTACCTGGCCACGCGCCTCAAACCGACGGATGACCTGTCGGTAATTCTGGGTGCACGGGTCAGCAACTACCAGTACGACGCCCTGTTCCACTACCACGTCGCCAGCCTGCAACCCTACGACACTGACGACTCGGTCAAGGCCACCGGTGAAGTGACACCCTATGCTGGCGTGGTCTACGACCTGAGTGATGTGCACTCGGTTTATGCCAGCTATACCAGCATCTTCAAGCCGCAGCCTTATCGTAGCCAGGCCGGGAAGTTGCTGGAGCCGCGCGAAGGTGACAACTACGAAGTCGGCCTGAAGAGCGAGTACTTTGGTGGCCGGCTGAACACCGCCATTGCGCTGTATGAAGTCAAGCTGGACAACGATGCCGTGGCCGATGGGACCGTGGCCGGCAGCGATGGCCTGATTACCGCTTACCGTGCGGAAAAGACCACCACCCGCGGTATCGACATGGAACTGAGCGGGGAGCTGGCGCCGGGCTGGAACCTGGCAGCCAGCTATACCCATTCCAGGGTGAAGGACAACGACGGTGAGCGGGTCAAGACCACCATCCCGATGGACATGTTCAAGCTGTGGACCACTTACCAGCTGACCGGTGACCTGCAGCGGCTGACCCTTGGCGGTGGTGTGAACTGGCAGAGCGGCATGCACTTTACCGCCACACCGTGGCAGGTCGGTAACCCTGTGAAGATCAAGCAAGGGGACTATGCCACGGTTGGCCTGATGGCCCGCTACCAGTTCACCCGGCAGTGGTCGGCGACTGCCACCGTGAACAACCTGCTCGATGAGAAGTACTTCAGCTCATTCGATGACAACTTCAACAGTGCGTCGTACGGCGAGCCGCGCAACTTCATGCTGAGTTCGAAGTGGGAGTTCTGAATCTTTAATGGGCTAGCGCCATACCCTGTGGGAGCGGGCGTGCCCGCGAAGAATACAACGCGGTATATGGCACCGGCTTCGCCGGTGTTCGCGGGCAAGTCGGATCGCCGCACCGCCGCTCCCACAGGGATCGCACAGTTGCTGGCGGACCTGAACTTTTCCGCAGGCAAAGAAAAAGGGCTTACCTTGCGGTAAGCCCTTCGTCTTGTTTGGTGGCTACACAGGGACTTGAACCCCGGACCCCAGCATTATGAATGCTATGCTCTAACCAACTGAGCTATGTAGCCGATGGCGCGCATTATTCTCTTGAACGCCCCCCCTGTCAACACTCATTTCAAAAAAAATTTGCACGCTTTCAAAAACTTAGCGGCCGGGCGCGGTTTCAGCGCACCACAAGCCAGTGTCCGAGCACGCCCTGCAACTGCAGATGCTGGGCCGCAGCCAGGGATTGCAGGCTTTGCTCAGGCTGATCGAGGTTGAAATCACCGCTTATCCGCCGATGGGCCATTTGATCATCCATCATCCACACGCGCTGCCCTTGGTAGCCGGCAAGGCGTTCCAGCACTTGCCCCAATGGCATGTCGTTGGCTTTCAGGCGACCGTTGCGCCAGCTGTCGGCGGTTTTCAGGTCAGCCTTCTGCACCGGGTCGATACGCGTGTCATCAAAGGTGACCCGCTCACCTGCTGATACCATGCGCTGATCACCCCCTTGGGTGACCATGGCCTTGCCACTGAGTACCACCAGTTCATCATGACCTGCATGGCGGGCGACTTGCAGGCGGGTGCCGAACACCTGGATACGTGCGTTGCCCACGTCCACTTCCATGGCCCGCCCGTCGAGCACCACTTCCAGAAACACCTGGCCCTGCACCAGGTGCAATTGGCGGGTGCGGCCACGCAGGTCGACGTTCATGGCGCTGGCGCTGTCCATGTTAAGCGTGGTGCCATCTGCCAGGCGGGTGCTGCGGCGCTCGCCCACGTCGGTGTGCAGCTCGCTGGCCAGGCGCTGCATCAGCGGCCAGTACAGGTAGGCTGCAGCGCCCAACACGAGCAGGAACACAAGTGCCAGCCATTTGCCCAGGTGGCTGCGGCGCACGGTGACTTGCCGTGGGCGCGGGCGCGCGGGTGGTGGTTGCAGTTGCTGCCAGAAGGTCTCCAGCTCGGCATAGGCGTGAGCGTTTTCTGGTACCTGGCACCAGGCCGCGAATGCCTGGCGCTGGGCTTCGTCACAGCCGGGTTGGCGCAATAGCGAAAACCACTCCAGCGCTTCCTGCTGTGGGTCTGGCTGCAACTGCATGGCGGGCATCGGGCTCATGGGGTCGGTCTGCTCACGATAGGGGCCGTTTCGCCCAACGATGACAGGGGTTTGAGTCAAGGATGCTAATTATATTGAGAACCATTTTCAAGTACGTCGCGACAGAGGGATAAAAAAGGTAGCTATGTATCTATTTGTTTCCTGATAATCGGATCCCAAACCTGAGCACGGAGATTTAGGCAAATGGCCATCAGTAGTGCCTCCACCGCAACCACCAGCGCAACGGCAAACCAAGCCACGCCGCTGGTGATGCGTATTATTGGTTTCTGTGCCCTGGCGCACCTGATCAACGACCTGATCCAGTCGGTGCTGCCGGCGATCTACCCGATGCTCAAGGCCAATTACAACTTGAGCTTTGCGCAGATCGGCCTGATCACCCTGACGTTCCAGATCACCGCTTCGCTGCTGCAACCCTGGGTCGGCTTCTTTACTGACCGCCGGCCCACGCCGAACCTGTTGCCGATGGGCACCGTGTGCACGCTGGTGGGCATCGTGATGCTTGCCTTTGTGGGCAGCTTCCCGATGATCTTGCTGGCCTCGGCGCTGGTGGGGATCGGCTCGTCGACGTTCCACCCGGAAACCTCGCGCATCGCACGCCTGGCCTCGGGCGGGCGCTTCGGCCTTGCACAGTCTACGTTTCAGGTGGGCGGCAATACCGGCTCGGCCCTGGGCCCGTTGCTGGCGGCGGCCATCGTCATCCCGTTCGGCCAGACCCACGTAGCCTGGTTCGGCCTGGCCGCACTGTTCTTCCTGGGCGTCACCCTGATGCTGCGTGGCTGGTACAAGGAACACCTCAACCAGGCGAAGGCGCGCAAGGCGGTGCAGGCCACCCATGGCATCTCGCGCAATCGGGTCATCGCGGCGCTGATCGTGCTGGGCCTGCTGGTGTTCTCCAAGTACTTCTACATGGCCAGCTTCACCAGCTACTTCACCTTCTACCTGATCGAGAAGTTCGATGTGTCGGTGGCCAGCTCGCAGTTGCACCTGTTCCTGTTCCTGGGGGCGGTGGCGGCGGGGACCTTCTTTGGTGGGCCGATCGGTGACCGCATCGGGCGCAAGGCGGTAATCTGGTTCTCGATCCTGGGTGTGACGCCGTTCACCTTGGCGTTGCCGTATGCCGACCTGTTCTGGACCACCGTGCTGAGCGTGGTAATCGGCTTTATCCTGGCTTCGGCGTTCTCCGCGATCGTTGTGTATGCGCAGGAGCTGGTACCGGGCAGTGTGGGCATGATTGCCGGGATCTTCTTCGGGCTGATGTTCGGCTTTGGCGGCATCGGCGCGGCGCTGCTGGGGTATGTGGCAGACCTGCGTGGCATCGAATATGTTTATGGGGTGTGCTCGTTCCTGCCGTTGTTCGGGGTGTTGGCGGTGTTCTTGCCGAGTACCGGCAAGCGCTGATAAAGCCGGGGCTGCCTTGCAGCCCATCGCCGGCAAGCCAGCTCCCACCTCGACCGCATTGACCCCAAGCCATACGCGGTCCTTGTGGGAGCTGGCTTGCCGGCGATGGGGCGCGTAGCGGCCCCGACAATTGACGACCTGATCACCGTTGGCCTAGAGTGCCGCCTCTTTTTCAACCGCCCACAAAGTAGCCAACGCAATGCGCCGTACCCAGTCCTTGCCCAACGCCCGCCAGCCTGCCCTCCAGGCCCTGCGCCGTGCGTGGCCGAGCGACACGGTGCTCAAGCGCCGTCGCAGCGTGCTGTTCGCCTTTACCTTCTCGCCACACCTCGCCTGAACTGATCTGCGCTTTTGCGTCGCTCGCCACCCCGGCGTGCGCGCCTGTGTCTGCACGTCTTTTCGGTTTGCAAGGAGTGGTACATGAACATGCGTTTGCTGGCAGGCCTGTTGTTCGCCGTTTCGGTCGTGGGTTTCAGCCTGGGGGCCAGCCTGCCGCTGGTTTCGTTGCGCCTGCATGAGGCCGGGGCCGGCACCCTGGAAATCGGCATCATTTCGGCCATCCCGGCCGCAGGCATGATGCTCTCGGCGTTTCTGGTCGACGCCTGCTGCCGCCACCTCACCCGGCGTACCATCTACCTGCTGTGCTTCAGCCTGTGCACGGTCAGCATTGCCTTGCTCGAGTCGGCGTTCGGCTCGCTGTGGCTGCTGGCGCTGCTGCGCCTGGGCCTGGGGCTTGGCATGGGCATCGCCATCATCCTCGGCGAGTCGTGGGTCAACGAACTGTGCCCGGAGCACAACCGCGGCAAGATCATGGCCCTGTATGCCACCAGTTTCACCGGCTTCCAGGTGCTTGGCCCGGCCATGCTGGCGGTGCTGGGGGCTGACAGCCCGTGGATCACCGGGGTGGTCACTGCCTGCTATGGCCTGGCGGTGCTGTGCATCGTGCTGACCGTGCCCAACGACCATGTCGAGCATGAGGAGGGGGAGAAGAGCTTCGGCCTGGCCGGGTTCTTCCGTGTGGCGCCGGCGTTGTGCGTGGCGGTGCTGTTCTTCTCGTTCTTCGATGCCGTGGTGCTGTCGCTGCTGCCGGTGTATGCCACCAGCCATGGTTTTGCCGTGGGCGTGGCCGCGCTGATGGTGACCGTAGTGTTTGCCGGCGACATGCTGTTCCAGTTGCCGCTGGGCTGGTTGGCCGACCGGGTTGAGCGCACCGGGCTGCACCTGGTATGCGGGCTGGTGGCGATGGCGATTGGCATCGGCCTGCCTTGGCTGCTCAACATGACCTGGCTGCTGTGGCCGCTACTGGTGGTGCTGGGCGCGGTGGCAGGCGGCATCTACACCTTGGCGCTGGTGCTGATCGGGCAGCGCTTCAAGGGCCAGGACCTGGTTACTGCCAACGCCAGCGTGGGGTTGCTGTGGGGTGTGGGTAGCCTGATCGGGCCGCTGCTCAGTGGCGCGGCGATGGATGTTGCGCCGCACGGACTGCCCATGGCACTGGCGTTGATGGCAGGGCTGTTCGTGTGCTTTGCCCGCCAGTCGTACCGGCGTGTGGGGCGCATGCGTGCGGTAGCGGAGTGATGGCGGTTCAGGCTGCGCCGATGTTTACCCAATAGCGCGTCCTGTAATCGACCCGCACGGGCAGGCTGCGCTTGAGCAATTGCAGGATCTGCCCAGTGTCGGCCAACTGGAAGGTGCCCGACACCTTCAGGTTCGCTACCTCAGGGGCGCAGCGCAACAGGCCCGGGCGGTAGCGGGCGAGTTCGGCGACAAACTCGGCCAATGGCATCTGCTGCACGCTGAGCACACCGTCGGTCCAACCCCAGGGGTCGCTGTGCAAAGTCACTGCCTGGACACTGCCGTTTGCCCCGACCTGCAGGGTTTCGCCCTGCTCTATCAGCCGCGCACCGGCAGAGGAGGGGAACAGTGTTACTTCGCCACGACGCACTGACAGCAGCAGCCCCTGATTGTTTTCGCGCAGCAACAGTTGGCTGCCCAGGGTGGTCAGCGGGCCGACGCGGGTGTTTATGCGGAAGGGGCGGTTGTCATTCGGGTTGCTGTCCAGGCTGACTTCGCCCTGTAGCAGCTCCAGTTGGCGTTGCTCGGCACTGTAGTGCAAATCGATGGCGCTGGCGGTGTTGAGCTGGATACGGCTGCCGTCACTGCCTTGCCACTGGCGCCGTTCACCGGTGGCGGTGCTGCTGTCGGCCAGCAACTGCGGCAGGCCCAAGGGCTCGCGCGCGGCCCAGCCCAGGCTGCCGCCAATGGCCAGAACGCCCAGCAGTTTGAGGTGGTCGCGGCGGCTGACCTGTTGGCGCTGGCTGCCGGCCAGGGTGCGCCGGCTGAGGTCCTTGGGCAGCCCGGCCATTTCGTCGCTGAGGTGGCTGACACGTTGCCAGGCCAGCGGGTTGTGTGGGTGGCTGGCCAGCCACTGCTGGAATTGTTGCTCGGTACGCGCGCTGGGGCGGTCAAAGCGCAGTTTTACCAGCCAGTCGATGGCCTGGTCGACCTGCGCCTGCGCCGGCGTGATGTCAGGCGTCGGCATAGCGCAACCGGTAGCAGGCGCCCAACGCCTTGGCCAGGTCGCGCTCGATGGTGGCGCGGGACACATCCAGCTGCTGGGCGATCTGCACAATGCTCAAACCGTCCAGTTGGGCCAGCAGAAACGCTTGGCGTGCACGTGGTTTCAACTGGTGAAGGGCACGGTCAAGACGGTCCAGTGCATCAAGAATGACCAGCCGGTGCTCTTCGCTGAGCACCTCGGCTTCGGGCAGGTGGGCAAGGCTTTCCTGGTAGGCCCGCTCCAGCGCACCACGGCGGAACTGGTCAATCATCAAGCCACGGGCGATGCTGCTAAGGTAGGCGCGCGGCTCTTTCAGCGGCGACACCTGGCGGGCCCGCAGCACCCGCACAAAGGTATCCTGGGCCAGGTCGGCGGCTTGTTCGCTGCAGCCGACGCGGTTGCGCAACCAGCCACGGAGCCAGCCATGGTGGGCCTGATACAGCAGAGCGACCTCGGTCGGCTTGAGCGTGTCGTTGATCTGCATCTTGGCGAAGGCCCGGTTCCGTGTAGTGTGCGATTGCGAATATTTCTCAATTCTATGCGGGTACAACGGCGTCGGGCAATGGTATGCCAGGAATTAGCCGCGCAAGAACCGGCGTTTGTCCGATGAACGGCTGCGCTAAGCTGCACCTGCAATAAACGTGATGGAGCCGCCATGATTCTTGCCGACCTTTCGCCACAGGCCTACCGCGAGGCTACCGATTACCTGGCCGCGCTGGATCCGGACTGGGCGCGGCACATTGCTGCCACTGGGCCCTGCCTGCACCAGGCCACGCCGGGGCGTGAGCCTTACGAGGCGTTGGTCAGGGCCATTGCCTATCAGCAACTGCATGCCCGTGCCGCCGAGGCGATCCTTGGTCGCTTGCTGGCGCTGTTCCCGCAGGCTGAATTTCCGTCGCCGGAGCAGTTGTTGGCAGCCAGCCCGGATGCCCTGCGTGCCTGTGGTTTCTCGGCAAGCAAGCTGGCCACGGTGCAGGGCATTGCCCAGGCGCGGCTGGAGGGTAGGGTGCCAACGCGGGAAGAGGCTTTGGCCATGGCCGATGAAGCCTTGATCGAGCGCCTGGTAGCCTTGCGCGGGGTAGGGCGGTGGACGGTGGAGATGCTGTTGATCTATTGCCTGGAGCGCTCGGACATTCTGCCGGTGGACGACTTTGGCGTGCGCGAAGGGTATCGGCGGCTGAAGGGGCTGGAAAAGGCGCCGACCCCGGCGCAGATGCGCTCGCTGGGTGGCGGATGGCGGCCTTACCGCACGGTGGCGGCCTGGTACCTGTGGCGGGCCTGAGGCATTTGCATCGCCTGTACCGGCCTATTCGCGGGCAAGCCCGCTCCCACAGGGACTGTACAAGTCTCAGCCCTGTGGAGTACCTGTGGGAGCGGGCGTGCCCGCGAATAGGCCAGTACAGGCGACAACTTATCTGGATGCTGACCCATGACTCGCCACAGGTACTCCACAGGGCTCGGACATTGTGCAATCTCTGTGGGAGATTCTATGGCCGGAGGCAAATTTTCAGTAGAAAAGCCCACGGCCTCTCTCAGCAACATCCAGGCACGAATCAGCCTGCCAGAG
>NZ_JBIBGE010000019.1:70240-118834 GCF_042956345.1 Pseudomonas sp. NPDC008258 | reverse complement strand
GGCATGATCAGATACCTCCTGATCATGCGTATTAGCCTGTAAACCATGTCCCCGGTTTGGAATGTAAACGATGTCTCCGGTTTGTACCGCGGGCACGCCCGCTCCCACGGGGATTGCGCAGGTTTTGAAATGTGTGCTGAACCTGTGGGAGCGGGCGTGCCCGCGAAGAGGCCGGTACAGGCTTAACTTACCTGCTCAACCCAGTCATTGAGGTTGTAGTAGTTGGTCACCCGGGCAATCTTGCCGCAGTGGATGTAAAAGAAAGCCCCCGCCGGCAGCACGTAGGTTTGCCCCTTGGCCGCCGGCAACCCTTCGTCATCCGCCAGGTATTCACCCTGCACCGTGAACTCCGCCGCCGCACGGCTGCCATCGGCGTTTTGCATCACCACGATGTCGGCCAGGCGTTCGCGGTAGCAGCGGTTCATCTTGTCCATGAACGCCGCAAACCGGGCCTTGCCCATCTGCCGCTCGCCCTGGTTGATGTCGTGGATCACATCCTCGCTGAGCAGGGCGAGAAAGCCCGGCATGTCGCCGGCGTTGAGCGCGGCGTAGTAAGCATTTACCAGTTCGGTAGCGGTCATGGAACAATACCTGTCGTGTAGGGAAAAGGCGGGTCGTTGCGCCGGATGATAGGGTTTCCCCTCAAGCCCGGCTTAGCCGAGCGCGTCATCCACATCGACAAAACGACCGCCAAGCATGGAAATACGCCTGTTGCACGGCGCCGCTATCGCGCCCTACATCGATGACCTCGTTCGCCTGCGCCTGACAGTGTTCCGCGAGTTTCCCTTCCTTTACGATGGCACCCCTGAGTACGAGGCCAGTTACCTTGCCACCTATGCCCGCTCCGGGCGCAGCCTGGTAGTGCTGGCACTGGACGATGGCAAGCTGGTGGGGGCCTCCACGGGCCTGCCGCTGGTGGATGTTGCACCCGAATTCCAGCAGCCGTTTCTGGCCCATGGGCGCGACCCGGCCGCTGTTTATTACTTCGGTGAGTCGCTGGTGCTGCCGGAATATCGCGGTCAGGGCCTGGGGGTTCGCTTCTTCATCGAGCGCGAGTCCTACGCGCACAAACTGGCCGAGTTCGATTACTGCGCGTTCTGCGCCGTGGAGCGCCCCGGCGTGCATCCGCTGCGGCCTGCGGACTACAAACCGCTGCAGGGCTTCTGGCGCAACCGCGGCTTCCTGCATGACCCATCCCTGCGCACCCGTTACGCCTGGCGTGACCTGGACGCGCAGGAAAGCTCGGAAAAGATCATGTCGTTCTGGACCAAGGAACTGCCAGCTTGATCCTGTGAAAACAAAAACGGCCCCTGTTGGGGCCGCTGTTGTTACATCAGGTTTACTTCACTTCGACTGCCAGGCTTTCGGCAATCTTGCTCTGCCACAGGGCAGGGCCAGTGATGTGTACCGACTCACCGTTGCTGTCCACGGCAACGGTCACCGGCATGTCCTTGACCTCGAACTCGTAGATCGCTTCCATGCCCAGCTCGGCGAAGGCCAGAACCTTCGACTTGCGGATGGCCTGGGCTACCAGGTAGGCAGCGCCACCCACGGCCATCAGGTACACGGCTTTGTTGTCCTTGATCGCTTCGATGGCAGTCGGGCCACGCTCGGACTTGCCGATCATGCCCAGCAGGCCGGTTTGTTCGAGGATCTGGCGGGTGAACTTGTCCATGCGGGTAGCGGTGGTCGGGCCAGCCGGGCCTACCACTTCGTCACCGACCGGGTCGACCGGGCCAACGTAGTAGATGAAGCGGCCTTTCAGGTCCACCGGCAGCGATTCGCCGCGGTTGAGCATTTCGACCATACGCTTGTGCGCGGCATCGCGGCCGGTCAGCATCTTGCCGTTGAGCAGGATGGTTTCGCCCGGCTTCCAGCTGGCGACTTCTTCCGGGGTGATGTCGTCGAGGTTGACGCGACGGGCGCTTGGGCCGGCTTCCCAGACGATTTCCGGGTAGGCGTCCAGCGACGGCGCTTCCAGCTCGGCCGGGCCCGAACCATCGAGCACGAAGTGGGCGTGACGGGTGGCTGCGCAGTTAGGGATCATGCACACCGGCAGCGACGCGGCGTGGGTCGGGTAGTCCATGATCTTGACGTCGAGCACGGTGGTCAGGCCACCCAGGCCCTGGGCGCCGATGCCGAGCTGGTTGACCTTCTCGAACAGCTCCAGGCGGATTTCTTCCAGGCGGTTCTGCGGGCCACGGGCTTTCAGTTCATGGATGTCGATGGATTCCATCAACACTTCCTTGGCCATGACGGCGGCTTTCTCGGCGGTACCGCCGATGCCGATGCCGAGCATGCCAGGCGGGCACCAGCCAGCGCCCATGGTCGGAACGGTCTTCAGCACCCAGTCGACGATCGAGTCGGACGGGTTGAGCATGGCCATCTTCGACTTGTTCTCGGAACCGCCACCTTTGGCAGCCACGTCCACTTCAACCTTGTCACCTGGGACGATGGAGTAGTGGATGACCGCCGGGGTGTTGTCCTTGGTGTTTTTGCGGGCACCGGCCGGGTCGGCCAGGATCGAAGCGCGCAGGACGTTTTCCGGCAGGTTGTAGGCGCGACGCACACCTTCGTTGATCATGTCGTCGACGCTCAGGGTGGCGCCGTCCCAGCGCACGTCCATGCCCACGCGCACGAACACGGTAACGATACCGGTGTCCTGGCAGATCGGGCGGTGGCCGGTGGCGCACATGCGCGAGTTGATCAGGATCTGGGCGATGGAATCGCGTGCAGCGGGCGACTCTTCACGCAGATAGGCCTCGTGCATGGCCTGGATGAAATCGACGGGGTGGTAGTACGAAATGAATTGCAGGGCGTCGGCGACGCTCTGAATCAGGTCGTCTTGCTTGATCACGGTCATGCAGCGCGCTCCTCTTAAAGACGGGAACATTCAAAAAGACGCATCGACGGTGCCGACCAGCATGTCGAAGCGCCTTGCAAGGCGCCGGCAGGTCAGGCCGACGGAAAAAGGCGCGGCAGTATAGCGCGCATCCGTGCCGGGCACACCTGCGGCCGGTCTGGACCATGGTCGGCAGTGGTTGGGCATCCTTTTTGCTGCCGTAGCGCGCTTGGCTTAAAGTGGACTGTGATTTGTGGAGAAAGACCGACCATGCCCGAACTTTGCGTGGGCGAGCGCCGCTGGGCGGTGCCGACCGGCAGCAACCTGCTCGACGCCTTGAATGATGCCGGGCTCAATGTGCCCTACAGCTGCCGTGCCGGCAGTTGCCATGCCTGCCTGGTGCATTGCCTGGCCGGGCAACCGCTGGATGCCTTGCCCGAGGCCTTGGCACTGGACAAGCATGCCCTGGGCTGGCGCCTGGCCTGCCAGTGCCGGGTGGTCGAGGACTTGAATGTGGCGCTGTTCGACCCGCAGCGCGATGGTATGCCGGCGCATGTCTGCGCGCTGGACTGGTTCGGTGACGTGTTGCGTGTACGGCTACGGCCCGAGCGGCCGGTGCGTTACCAGGCGGGGCAGCATGTGGTGGTGTGGCATGGTTCGGTAGCGCGGCCTTATTCCCTGGCCAGCCTGCCGGGGGAAGATGACTTCCTGGAGTTTCACATCGATTGCCGGCGCCCTGGCGCCTTTTGCGACAAGGTTCGGGGTTTACAGGTAGCAGATGTGCTGCGCCTGGGTGAATTCAGGGGTGGTGCCTTGCATTACGACCTGGACTGGCAGGACCGGCCGCTCTGGCTGCTGGCGGCCGGAACCGGGCTTGCGCCGTTGTGGGGCATCTTGCGTGAGGCTGTGCGACAGGGGCATCGCGGCGAGATTCGGGTGCTGCATGTAGCGCGGGACAGCGCCGGGCACTATCTGGCTGAACCACTGATGCAACTGCAGGGCGTGCAGGTCGAGCTGGTGCTGGCAGAGCAGATGGATGAAGCGCTGGCGGGGTTGCGGCCGTCTTCGCGGCAGACGGTGGCGCTGGTATGCGGGGCGCCTGGGAGTGTGGAGCGGTTTGCCCGGCGGCTGTTCATTGCCGGGGTGCCGCGGGGGCAGGTGTTTGCTGATGTGTTCGCTGAACATGCCTGAGGCATTTGGGTTGCCTGGGCTGGCCTCATCGCCGGCAAGCCAGCTCCCACAGGATTGCATCAGACCTGAGCCTGCGTGGTCCCTGTGGGAGCTGGCTTGCCGGCGATTGGGCCGCAAAGCGGCCCCCGGGGTAGGTCAGCCGACCAGCGGATCACCAACGTGCAGGATCTTCATCCCGTTGGTGCCACCGATGGTGTGGTAGCTGTCACCCTTGGTCAGGATCACCCAGTCACCTTGCTCCACCAGGCCACGCTTGAGCAGTTCGTCGACCGCTGCCTGGCTCACCTTGTCGGCCGGCAGCGAGGCCGGGTCGAAGGCGATCGGGTACACGCCGCGGAACATGTTTGCGCGAGCCTGGGTTGCGCGGTGTGGCGACAGGGCGAAAATCGGCACGTGCGAGCGCAGGCGCGACATGATCAGCGGGGTGTAGCCGCTTTCGGTCAGGGCGATGATCGCCTTCACGCCCGGGAAGTGGTTGGCGGTGTACATGGCTGCCAGGGCGATGCTTTCGTCGCAGCGCTCGAAGGTGGTGTGCAGGCGGTGGCTGGACTTCTGGCTGGTCGGGTGCTTTTCGGCGCCCGAGCAGATACGCGCCATGGCCTGTACGGCTTCGATCGGGTACGAGCCAGCAGCACTTTCAGCCGACAGCATCACCGCGTCGGTGTTGTCCAGCACGGCGTTGGCCACATCGGACACTTCGGCACGGGTCGGCATCGGGTTCTGGATCATCGACTCCATCATCTGGGTCGCCACGATCACCGCCTTGTTATTGCGGCGGGCGTGCTGGATGATCTTCTTCTGGATGGCGATCAGCTCGGCGTCGCCGATTTCCACACCCAGGTCGCCACGGGCAACCATGACGGCGTCAGAGGCGAGGATCAGCTTGTCGAGGGTCTCGTCGTCGGCAACCGCTTCGGCGCGTTCGATCTTGGCCACCAGCCAGGCGCTGCCGCCGGACTCGTCACGCAGCTTGCGTGCGTATTCCATGTCGCTGGCGTCACGCGGGAACGAAACGGCCAGGTAGTCCAGGTCCATTTCCGCTGCCAGCTTGATGTCGGCCTTGTCTTTCTCGGTCAGGGCCGGTGCGGTCAGGCCGCCACCTTTACGGTTGATGCCTTTATGGTCGGACAGCGGGCCGCCGATGATCACCACGCAGTGCAGGGCATCTGCGGTGGCGGTTTCGACGCGCATGACCACACGGCCATCATCGAGCAGCAGTTCGTCACCGACGCCGCAGTCCTTGA
Organism: Pseudomonas sp. NPDC008258; assembly: GCF_042956345.1. Lineage (NCBI taxonomy): Bacteria > Pseudomonadati > Pseudomonadota > Gammaproteobacteria > Pseudomonadales > Pseudomonadaceae > Pseudomonas > Pseudomonas sp. NPDC008258. Next base: position 113,557 of record NZ_JBIBGE010000019.1, on the reverse strand, counting down.
CCAGGTCCGGGTAGTCGATACCGACGATGTCCTGGTTGCCTTCGGTCAGCGGGTGGGCGGTGGAGAAGGTGAACTTGTCACCAATCTTCAATTCGATGCGCTTGTTGGCGAACTTGGCGATGCGGATCTTCGGACCCTGCAGGTCGCCCAGCAGTGCAACATGGCGGCCATTCTTGGCGGCGATGTCGCGGATCAGGCGCGCGCGGGCCTTGTGTTCGTCCGGCGTGCCGTGGGAGAAGTTCAGGCGTGCCACGTCCAGGCCCGCGAGGATCAGCTGTTCGATCACTTCCGGCGAGTTGCTGGCGGGGCCAAGGGTGGCGACGATTTTGGTACGGCGGATGCTCATGCACAGACTCCTATAGTGAAGCGCAGCGAAAGGCTACTCCTGAATCTCGCTGTAGTCATTGTTCCGTTGCACTACCTGCGACCAAGGCAGGGTGGCATTTGAACGGGCAGGGTATCCTTGCAAAACCCTGTGAAGATTTGTTGGCGTTGGCCGATACACAGGCATCAAAGGAGATCCCCATGCGAGCCCTGATCGTTTTCGCCCTGGCGGCCAGCGCCGTCGGCTGCACCCGCTGGTCCATGGACCACCACCTGAACAATGCCTACCGCGCCTATGACCGTGGCGATTGCGCCCGGGTGATGCTGGAGCTGTCGCAGGTCGACCGTACCAGCCGCTCGCGGCCGTTCATCCACCCCGAGGTGTCGCTGCTGCGTGGCCAGTGCCTGGAGCGCCAGGCGCTGTACGTGGATGCCGCGCAGACCTATCAGTACCTGATCCAGAAGTACCCGGGCAACGAATACGCCTACCGGGCGCGGGCGCGCCTGCAAACCCTGGAAAAACTCGGCCATTACCGCGGCGGCGAAACGGCTGTGGCCAACCCGGTGACGACTGCACCTTGGCGCTAACACCAAGGTGTGGTTTATTTCACGAGATTTGCTGCGCACGCTGCGCTAATCTGTAACTCAGCTGTTACAACAACCGCCAGTACCTTGTATTCCTGGCATCAGGTACGGAATACACTCGCGATCATGTTCAACAAGCGCCACATCGAACGTCATCAGCTGCCTTGCGTCCTCAAGGTGTTCAACCGGTTTACCAACCAGGAAATCGGCCAGCTAGGCAATGCCTCCGAAGATGGCTTGATGGTCATCAGCCAGCTGCCCGTCATGGTCGGGCCTGATTACGAACTGCAACTGCGCATGCCGTTGGTCGGCGGGGGGCATCAGTTCGTCAACCTGACTGCCAGTTGCCTGTGGTGCCGCGAAGACCAGACACCAGGGCACTACGATTCGGGTTTCATGTTGCTGCAGGCGCCTCGCGAGTACGACGAGTTCGTGCGCTCATTGCGCGACTATTTCAGCTTCCACCCCGCCAACGCTTCTGTCTGAGGCTGCGTTAGAATCGGGTCGACCTTGATACAGGACGATCCCGTGACCTCCAGCATTTTCTGGCACGACTACGAAACCACCGGCATCAACCCGCGTTGCGACCGGCCATTGCAGGTGGCCGGTGTGCGCACCGACTTCGACCTCAACGAGATCGACGAACCGATCAGCCTTTATTGCCGGCCCTCCGACGATATTTTGCCGCACCCGGCCGCCTGCCTGGTGACCGGCATCACGCCGCAGTTGCTGGCTGAGCAGGGGCTGTGCGAAGCCGAGTTCATGACCAGGGTTCATGCGCAGCTGGCGCAACCGGGCACCTGTGGCGCTGGCTACAACACCCTGCGTTTCGACGATGAAGTGACCCGCTACAGTTTGTACCGCAACTTTTTCGACCCCTATGCCCGTGAGTGGCAGGGCGGCAACAGCCGCTGGGACCTGATCGACATCGTGCGCACTGCCTACGCCTTGCGCCCGGACGGTATTCAATGGCCGCAACAAGATGGGCGCACCAGCTTGCGCCTGGAGTTGCTGAGCAAGGCCAATGGCATTGACCACGGGCACGCCCATGAAGCGCTTTCCGACGTGCGGGCAACCATTGCCCTGGCCCGCCTGATACGGCAGAAACAGCCCAAACTGTATGACTGGCTGTTCCAGTTACGCAGCAAACATAAAGTGCTGGAGCAGGTCCGCTTGTTGCAGCCACTGGTGCATATATCCGGGCGCTTTTCGGCAGCGCGTAATTACCTGGGTGTGGTATTGCCACTGGCATGGCACCCACGTAATCGCAATGCACTGATTGTGTGCGACCTGCATCAGGAAACCCTACCGTTACTGAGGGAAAGTGCTGAAGTTTTGCGCCAGCGTTTGTACACCCGCCACGAAGAGTTGGCCGAGGGTGAATTACCGGTGCCGCTCAAACTGGTACAAATCAATCGTTGTCCGGTGCTGGCACCTTTGTCGGTATTGCGCCCTGTCGATCAACAACGGTTAGGCCTGGACTTGACGTTGTTACAATTGCGTGGCGAACAGTTGGCCAGCCAACAGGCGCAGTGGCAAGACAAGCTGGAGCACATCTACGGCAAGGAAGACTTCACCCCGAGTGAAGATCCGGAGCAACAGTTGTATGACGGTTTTATAGGGGACCGGGACCGCCGCTTATGTGAGCAAGTGCGTGCCCTGGAACCCGCGCAGTTGGGCCGTGGGCACTGGATGTTCGATGACCCGCGTTTGCCCGAACTGCTGTTCCGCTACCGGGCGCGCAACTTCCCTGAGACCTTGAACAGCGAAGAGCGCCAGCGCTGGCATGGCTTCTGCCAGCAGCGCCTGAGCGACCCGCAGCGGGGCGCACCGAATACGCTGGGCGATTTCGAGCAAGCGCGCCAGCAAGCCTGGGAGCGCGCTGACGAAGCCGGCCGGCGCGTGCTGGAGGCCTGGCAAATGCATGCCCGGCAATTGCAGGCACAATTTGCAGTTGGCTGATCAACAGACAAACAAAAACGCCGGCAATGTGCCGGCGTTTTTGTTTGCGATAAGCAAAGCGCGATTACGCGGACAATCAGTCCAGCAGGGTCGCCCAGCTTTCAACCACGTCGCCGCCCCAAGTGGCTTTCCACTCTTTCAGGGTTTTGTGGTTGCCGCCTTTGGTTTCGATGACTTCACCGTTGTGCGGGTTCTTGTATTGCTTGACCTTGCGGGCACGCTTGGTGGCAGTGGCCTTGACCGCGCCGCGAGGTGCCTTGCTCAGTTTCGACTCTGGGTCGAGCAGGGCAATCACGTCGCGCAGCGACTTGGAGTATTCACCCATCAGCGTGCGCAGTTTGCCTTCGAACTCCAGTTCTTTCTTCAGCTTGTCATCCTGCGACAGGTTGGCCAGGCGGGCCTGAAGTTCCTTGATGGCTTCTTCGGTGGCGCGGTACTCGTTGATCAGGGACATGGAGTGTTCCTTAATGCGTGTTCAGAAATGTGTGGGCCAATAATAGACAGGCGATACTCACAAGTAAACATGGTACTGGGCAATTAACTGTTAATTAAGCTGTGACAATATTTCTCTACGTGAACAAAAATTTACATAAAGACCCTGCGTTTCGTCATGACGGTCAGACACTACTCGCGCAGCGATCGCTGATCCACACAGGCCATCGCAGCTGCAATCAATACTGCGTTTTTTCTGGCGGGCCGCTAGAATAGGCGCCTTTGCGAAGTTCTGGAGTCTCATTCATGCGCACCTATCGTCTGGTGATCGCCTGCCCCGACCGTGTAGGTATCGTGGCGAAAGTCAGTAATTTCCTGGCCTTGTACAATGGCTGGATCAACGAAGCCAGCCACCACTCTGATGAGCAGAGCGGGTGGTTCTTCATGCGCCATGAAATCCGTGCCGAATCGCTGCCATTCGGTATTGAAGCCTTCCGCGAGGCGTTTGCGCCCATCGCCGAAGAGTTCTCCATGACCTGGCGCGTTACCGACTCGGCGCAGAAGAAACGCGTGGTGCTGATGGCCAGCCGCGAGTCGCATTGCCTGGCCGACCTGCTGCACCGCTGGCACACCGACGAACTGGACTGCGAGATCCCTTGCGTTATTTCCAACCACAACGACCTGCGCAGCATGGTCGAGTGGCACGGTATTCCGTTCTTCCATGTGCCGGTTGACCCCAAGGACAAGGCCCCGGCCTTTGCCGAAGTGTCGCGCCTGGTCAATGAGCATGCCGCCGATGTGGTGGTGCTGGCGCGCTACATGCAGATCCTGCCGCCGCAGCTGTGCCAGGACTATGCCGAGAAGGTGATCAACATCCACCACAGCTTCCTGCCGTCGTTTGTTGGCGCCAAACCGTATCACCAGGCCTCCCTGCGTGGCGTGAAGCTGATCGGCGCGACCTGCCACTACGTCACCGAAGAGCTGGACGCTGGCCCGATCATCGAGCAGGACGTGGTGCGTGTCAGCCATGCCGACAGCATCGAAGACATGGTCCGCTTTGGCCGTGATGTGGAGAAGATGGTGCTGGCCCGTGGCCTGCGTTATCACCTGGAAGACCGCGTGCTGGTGCATGGCAACAAGACTGTGGTGTTCGACTGACAGGGTCGGATTGCCTGTGAGGCCTTAGGGCTGCTTTGCAGCCCATCGCCGGCAAGCCAGCTCCCACAGGGATTGCACATGGCCTGGACTCGATGCGGTCGGTGTGGGAGCTGGCTTGCCGGCGAAAGGGGCGCAAAGCGCCCCCGACAATCTCGAAAGGAACCCTGATGGCCAGGCAACGCAACAACCCCACTGCTTCACCCCCGCCCACCCTCGGCGAAGGCTGCCTGGCCCGCTACGACCCTGACGCCCTGGATGACGGCGACGGCACCGACTTCCCCGGCGCTGCCGAACTCTGGCAACAGCTCAACCTGCCTGACCCCGCCAACGCTCCAGCAACGGACGGGCCAACAGGCACACAAACACCGGCCCACCCGCCAGCAGATAAAAGTAGTAAGTAACCGCCCGCCAGATCAGGATGGCCGCCGCTGCGGTGGAACTGCCCACCAAGGGCGTCAACAGGCTGGCCGAGGTCAGCTCGGCAGCTCCGGCCCCTCCGGGCAACAGGCTGAACTGCCCGGCGCTGAGCGACAGCATCTGCACAAGGAAGCTGGGGATCCACGCCAAGTCCACCCCCAACCCCCTCAATACCAGGTACAACACGCTATAGCGCAAGCACCAGTGTGCGCAGGTCAGGGTAAACACCAGGCTGAGCGTTCGCTTGGGCAGGCGCCAGGTTTGCGCCAGTGCGTCGATGAAGTGCAGTACTTTGCGTGCCCAGCGGCGTTTGCGCTGCTGGCTCATGCCCAGGCGCTGAAGCAACTTGCCATTAACGCGCATCACCGTGCGCCGGTAGCGCAGCAGCCCGACCACCCCGCCCAGTGCAATGCAGAGCAGCAGCGCGCTGCCCATCAGCATGCTTTCCTGGCTGCGGCCCAGGCTGTGGAACAGCGCATAGCCGGCTATGGCCAGCATGGCGCAGAAGAAGAACACCAGGTCGTTCAGTTGGTCCATGGCGAAAACGGCGCCGCTGCGTGCCGGGCCGATGCGGTGGCGCGCGAGCAACGCCATCAGGGTCAAAGGCCCGCCGCTGCCGCCAGGGGTGGTGCAGATGGCGAATTCGGTGGCCATCACCACGCCGAGGCTGCGCAGGTGCCCAAGCCTTGTGCCTTGCTGGCCCAGAAGCAGGCGCAGGCGGATGGCGTTGATGACCCAGCACAGCAGGATCATGCCCAGCAGCATCAGCATCAGCGCGGGGTCGAAGCGCTGCAACCTTGGCAGCAACTCACTGCCACCGAGCAGGGTTGGCACCAGCACAGCGCCGAGCAGTGCCAGGCCCAGCCAGGTCAAGCGGTTCATGTGTTGGCCTGGCGGTCCAGCCAGGCCGACTTGGTCAGTGGTTCGCGGCCTTGAGCCAGCAAACCGCGCAAGGTATTCAGCCAGTAGTCGCGAGAGGTGCGGTGACGCATGTCTACCGGGTGCAGGCCCAGGCGCAGGGTGTCGGCGTCGCGCCAACGCCGGCATTGCCAGTCGCACAGCACCCTGGAAAGCCCTCGGCGCCAGGCGCTGCGGGCACTCCATACCAGCCCTGGGGCTTCGATCGCGGTGAAGTCCGGCAAGCGGTACAGGTGCTGCGGGGTGCTGGTGTAACGCAGTGGCAGGCGGCGCAGGGCCTGGCGGGTGCCTTCGCTCATCAACCAGGCCGGGGCGACGAAGCCGGCTACAGGCCAGCCCTGCTGGTGAAACAGGCCCAGGCCCTGCTCCAGCCGTTGCAACGCCTGCTGCTGGTCAAGGCCATGGAACTCGCCTTCGTGGGTGTAGATACGGCGCATGAAGTATTCGCCGGGCGTACGTGGCGGCGGGCCGTTGTCTGCGTGGTAATAGCCGTGCAGGGCCAGTTCGTCGCCCTTGGCCAGGCGCCGCTCAAGCAGGCGGCAGAAGGTGGGTGAGCGCAGCAGCAGGTTGCGCTGGTGAAAGTCCGGCACCACCAGCCATGTCATGGGGATGCCGCCGAGTGTGTCGATGGCCTCGACGAAGGGTTGATAGTCGGGCCAGGTCTCGGGCGCCACATCGTGCAGCACCAGCATCAGGCTGCGCGATGCTGGCTGTGCCTCAGCCATGGGCGCGTACCTGCGACGGGTGGCCGAGTACGGCCTGGTAGTGCTGCAGAAGGCCGCACACCACGTTGTCCCATGAGTAATGCTGCTCCACGTGATGTCGGGCCTGTGCCCCGAGTTTGCGGACACCGGCCTCGAATGCCTCACGCACGGCCGCCGCCATGGCCTGGCCATCGTTGGGGCGGCACAAGCGCCCGCAATGCTCATTCACGATTTCGCCAAAGGCGCCAGCGCGCACGGCTACCACGGGGGTGGCACTGGCCATCGCTTCAAGTATGACCAGGCCGAAGGTTTCCTGGTCCCCAGCGTGCACGAGCAGGTCGGCACTGGCCATCAGCCGTGCGACCTCCGGCGCGGGGTGGAAGTGGTCGATCACGCTGACATTCTGCGGCACATTGGCCGGCATGTTGGAGCCCACCAGCAGCAGGTGGTACGGGCTACCCAGCTGCTGCATGCAGTCGAGCAGCACGGGCAGGTTCTTTTCCCGCGAGCCACGGCCGGCATAGATCAGCAGGCGGCTGGTGTCGGCAATACCCAGTTGCGCACGTAGCTGCGGGTCGCGCTTTTCGGGGTTGAAGGTGGCCAGGTCCACACCCAGGCGCTGTACATGCACATCATGTACGCCCAGGCGACGCAGTTTGTCGGCCATGACCTGACTGGGTGCCAGTACCCGGTCGAAATTGCCGTACAGCTTGCTGACATATGCTTCGACATTGGGCGTGAACCAGTTACCCATGCGGTTGCTGACCAGCAAGGGCAGGTCGGAGTGGTAGAAGCCGATTACCGGCACATCGAGCTGACGCCGCGCCTCCAGCGCTGCCCAGGCAGTCAGATAGGGGTCGCCAACTTCGATCAGGTCGGGCTTGAGCGAGCGTAGCGTTTTGCACCAGGGGGCCAGGCGTACCGGAAAGCGGTAGCCCTTGCCGAACGGCAGGGGTGGGGCGGGAACTTGAAATATACCGTCGGCATGCTGGGCGCTCGCGCCGGGTATCAGCAGGCTGTGGCGTACACCATCAATGGCGTCGAGGCGGCGGTGTTTGGCATCAAGATAGGTTCGTACGCCGCCGCTGGCCGGGGCGTAGAACATGGTGATGTCGGCAATGTGCACGATCAGCATCCCTCCGGGATCGTCTTCGGGTCTGTCATGCGGCGGTAACGGGCCGGCGATGACGCGCCTAAAGGTTGACCTTTCAGAAGGATAGTTTGTTCGATCGGGCTTGGGCGGTGTAGGGCTGGGGAACTGCACCGGCTTCTTCGCCGGTGAATCCGCTCCCACAGGTAAAACACAAACCCCCAGGTTTGTGCAGGCCCTGTGGGAGCGGGCAAGCCCGCGAAGCAGGCGACGCGGTATGGGCTTAAATGCGGAAGCTGCCCACCAGGTGCTTCAGGCGGCCGGCCTGCTGCTCCAGGTCCGAGCAGGCGCGCAAGGTGGCCTGCAGGTTCTCCACGCCTTCCTGGTTGAGCATGTTGATCTCGTTGATGTCCATGTTGATCGCCTCGACCACGGCGGTCTGTTCTTCAGTGGCGGTGGCTACCGACTGGTTCATGCCGTCGATCTCGCCGATGCGCACGGTAACGCTGTCCAGCCGCTCACCGGCCTGGTTGGCGATCTGCATGCTTTCCTGGCTGTGGCGCTGGCTCTGGTCCATGGTCTCGACCGACTCGCGGGCGCCTACCTGCAGCTCTTCGATCATGGTCTGTACCTGCTGCGCAGATTCCTGGGTGCGGTGCGCCAGGTTGCGCACTTCATCGGCCACCACGGCAAAACCACGCCCGGCTTCACCCGCACGGGCCGCTTCGATAGCAGCGTTCAGCGCCAGCAGGTTGGTCTGCTGGGAAATGCTGGTGATCACTTCAAGGATCTGGCCAATGTTGACGGTTTTGTTGTTCAGGGTCTCGATGTGCGCGCTGGAACTGACGATCAGGTCGGACAGGCGGTTCATCGCGGCAATGTTGCGCTCGACCACTTGCTGGCCCTCTTCGGCCAGCAGGCGCGCCGAACTGGCGTGCTGCGATGCCTGGGCGGCGTTCCCGGCGATTTCCTGAGCGGCTGCGCCCAGTTCGTTGATGGCGGCGGCCACGCTGTTGGTGCGGTTGCTCTGTTCGTCGGAGTTGGTCATCGACGAGTTAGAGGCGCTGATGACACGCAGGGCCACTTCGTTGACCTGTTCGGTGGCCGAGGACACTTCGCGGATCGAACTGTGGATACGCTCGACAAAACGGTTGAAGGCGCTGCCCAGAATGCCGAACTCATCGTGGTTGTGAATGCGCAGGCGTTTGGTCAGGTCGCCTTCACCCTGGGCGATGTCCTCCATGGCGCGGGTCATGGTGTGCAGGGGCTGCATCAGCACACGGATCAGCAGGCCAAGCAGGCCGATGATGATCACCACCGCCACCACCGTGGCGATTACCGCCGAGGTGCGGAAGGTGCTGAGCATCGAGAAGGCCTTGTCCTTGTCTACCGACAGGCCGATGTACCAGTTGGCCGAAGGCAGGCCGGTGATCGGGGTGAAGGTAAGCAGGCGGGTTTGGCCTTCACTCTGTACTTCGGTCAGTTCACCGGTCAGTTTCGGGGTGTGCTGCGGGAACAGGTCCGACAGCGATTTCATCACCAGGTCCTTGTCGGGGTGCACCAGGATCTTGCCTTGGTCGTTGACCAGGAAGGCGTAGCCCATGCCGCCAAAGTTCAACGAGTTGATGATCTGCACCAGGCCGTCCAGGGCAAGGTCGCCACCGACCACACCGACACTGCTGGAAACCTTGTTGAGGATGCCGATGACCATCTTGTTGGTGGTCATGTCGATGTAGGGTTCGGTCAGCGTTGCGCCGGCGGCGCTCATGCCGTCCTTGTACCAGGGGCGGGTACGAGGGTCGTAGCCGTCGGGCATTTTTGCGTCGGGGCGCACGCTGAAGCCGCCGTCGACCTTGCCCAGGTACACGGTGAGGAAGCTGGAAACCAGCGCATTCTGGCCCATCAGGGTTTCAGCGTTGGCCGGGTCCTGGGCTATGTTCTGTGCCAGGTTTTCTACCAGTTTGATACGGCCTTCGAACAGGTTGCGGATGTTGGTCGAAGTGGAGGCGCCCATTTCAGCCAGATAATTTTCCAGGTCCTCGCGGATCGCATTACGCTGGAGGTAATCGTTGTAGAGGGTGAAAAGGCTGAAGGCGAGCATCACGATCAATGATGCCGCCAAAAGAATCTTGTGGCTGAAACGAAGGCTTTTGTTCATGGCGTAATCGGTTCCGCTAAGGTTTTATATCAGGCGTTCGCACGGGTGAAGCGGTAAGGATGTGCAATATCCCGAAAAGTCCCTTTTCGGTTGTTCCTCTCTGATTAAGGCAAATATCACCCAAAGGTATCGGCCGAATTAAGGTAAAGCTTGAGCAGAGGATTAATGAGATGTCGGAATCTTCGACCATCGTTGTAGGCGCAGGCCCGGATGGCCAGCCAGTAGGGCAAGCAATGCGGTTGGCCAACCGTCACGGACTGGTGGCGGGCGCGACGGGTACAGGCAAGACCGTGACTTTGCAGCACCTGGCGGAGGTGTTCAGCGATGCGGGGGTGGCGGTGTTCGCGGCCGACGTCAAAGGCGACCTGTGTGGGCTGGGGGCTGCCGGCACGCCGCAGGGCAAGGTGGCTGAGCGCATCGCGGGCATGCCCTGGCTGGGGCACACGCCTCGGGCCTACCCGGTGAGTTTGTGGGATATTGCCGGGCAGTCCGGCCACCCGCTGCGCACCACGCTCAGTGAAATGGGGCCGCTGCTGCTGGGCAACTTGCTGGAGCTGACCGACAGCCAGCAGGCTGCGCTATACGCGGCGTTCAAGGTGGCCGACCGTGAAGGCCTGTTGCTGCTGGACCTGAAAGACCTCAAGGCGCTGCTTGCACATCTGAAGGACAACCCGCAGCTGCTGGGTGAAGACAGTGCGCTGATGACCACTGCATCTGCCCAGGCATTGTTGCGTCGGCTCGCCACCTTGGAACAGCAGGGCGCTGAAGCCTTGTTTGGTGAGCCGGCTTTGCAGCTGGAAGACTTGCTGCGGCCGGACACGGACGGCCGTGGGCGCATTCACCTGCTCGATGCCAGCAGGCTGGTGCATGAGGCGCCCAAGGTTTATGCGACTTTCCTGCTGTGGCTGCTGGCTGAGTTGTTCGAGCAGTTGCCCGAACGTGGCGATGCCGACAAGCCGGTATTGGCCCTGTTCTTCGATGAAGCGCATTTGCTGTTCAATGGTACGCCCAAGGCGCTGCAGGACCGCCTGGAGCAGGTGGTGCGGCTGATTCGTTCCAAGGGCGTCGGGGTGTATTTTGTCACCCAGTCACCGGGTGACTTGCCGGATGCGGTGCTGGCCCAGTTGGGCTTGCGCATTCAGCATGGCTTGCGGGCGTTTACTGCCAAGGAGCAGAAATCGTTGCGCGCGGTAGCCGATGGTTTTCGCCCCAACCCGGCGTTTGACACCCTGGCGGTGCTGACCGAGTTGGGGATTGGCGAGGCGCTGGTGGGCACGCTGGAGGAGAAGGGCACGCCGGCCATGGTGCAGCGGGTGTTGGTTGCGCCGCCGCAATCGCGGATCGGGCCGTTGTCTGCAACCGAACGCACTGCACTGATTGCCGCTTCGCCACTGGCGGGGCGTTATGACAAGCCGGTGGACCGTGAATCGGCCTATGAAATGCTGACCCAGCGCAAGGGCGAGGCGGTGGAGCCTGCGCCGCAACCCAAGGCAGATGAGGAAAGCCTGGCCGACAAGGCGGGCGAATTCTTGCAGAGTGCAGCGGGGCAGGCGATCAAGTCGGCGGTGCGCCAGGCGGCCAACCAGTTGGGGCGGCAGCTGGTGCGTGGGTTGATGGGGTCGCTGCTGGGGGGCAAGAAAAAATAGTAGAAACCTGCACCATACCTGTGGGAGCGGCCTTGTGTCGCGAAAGGGATGCGAAGCATCCCCAGAATTTCTGCGCACATTCATACATTGCTGGGGCTGCGTTGCAGCCCAATCGCGACACAAGGCCGCTCCCACAAAAAAGCGGTCTATTTCCAATAGTAAAAAAAAGCGCCTGCGAAGGCGCCTTTCTCTATGTGGGTATCACTCAGCCAATGGCTTTGGACGCCAGCCAGAACAGGCCGGCTGCCAGGCCCATCGAGGCCGGCAGGGTGAGTACCCAGGCCAGCAGGATGGTCTTCACGGTCCCGCCTTGCAGGCCGCTCTTGTTGGCGACCATGGTGCCGGCCACGCCGGACGACAGCACGTGGGTGGTGGATACCGGCAGGGCGAACACGTTGGCCATGCCGATGGCACAGGCTGCGGTGATCTGTGCCGACATGCCCTGGGCATAGGTCATGCCCTGCTTGCCGATCTTCTCGCCAACGGTCAGGACCACGCGCTTCCAGCCAACCATGGTGCCCAGGCCCAAGGCCAGGGCAACGGCCACGATGACCCAGAACGGCGCGTACTCGGTAGTGGCGGTCAGGTCTTTACGCAGTTTTTCCAGGTCGGCCTTTTCACGGGCTTCCAGGCCAGGCAGCTTGCCAACCTTTTTCGCCGTGTCATCCAGGCACAGCAGGTAGCGGCGCACTTCAACGCGCTTGTCTGCACTCAGGCTGTGGTAGTCGGTCACGCCCTGAAGCGAGGACTGCAGCGCGGCAATGGTCGGCTCGGTCTGTTGCGGGTTGCAGCTGAACTGCTCCGGCAGGTCGCTGGCCTTGGCTTTGCCCAGTGCCAGGAACTCGCCCAGGGTGGCGGCGTTACGCTGGTAGAACTGGCTCATGTGCAAGGTGGCGTCGCGGGTACGCTCGATCTGGTAGGTGGTGCTGTTCAGGTCGAGGACGAACTTGGCCGGGACGATGCCGATCAGTACCAGCATGATCAGGCCGATGCCCTTCTGGCCATCGTTGGAGCCGTGTACGAAGCTCACGCCCATGGCCGAAACCACCAGTACCATGCGGTTCCAGAATGGCGGGTGCTTCTTGTCGTCGAGCTTGCGGCGCTGGTCGGGGGTTTTGTGCATCTTCGACAGCGGGCGCCACCACTTCAGGCCAATCAGCACCAGGGCTGCAACGGCGAAGCCGGCCATTGGCGAGACCACCAGCGACATGGCGATGTCGATCGCCTTCTGCCAGTTCACGCCGTCGCCCAGCGGGATGTCGTTGATCAGGGCGTTGGCCAGGCCAACACCGAGAATGGAGCCGATCAGCGTGTGCGAGCTGGAAGCGGGGATGCCAAAGTACCAGGTGCCCAGGTTCCAGGTGATGGCCGCGGCCAGCAGCGAGAAGACCATGGCCAGGCCGTGTCCGGTGTTCACATTGATCAGCAGCTCTACCGGCAGCAGGTGCACGATGGCATAGGCCACCCCGACACCGCCCAGCAGAACGCCAAGGAAGTTGAACACGCCGGAGAAGAACACGGCGAGGTGCGGCGGCATGGCTTTGGTATAGATGACGGTAGCTACCGCGTTGGCGGTGTCATGAAAGCCATTGATGAACTCGAAGGCGAGTACGAAGGTCAAGGCGAGCAGCAGGCTCACCAACACCCAGGCATCCAGTCCGCTGAATAAATCGATCATGAAGGTTGTCTGGCGGTCATAGGGGGGCGGGATTATGCCAGAAAACCTTGGCAATCGATGCACCTGCTACAGACCGATGGCAATCTTCCGGGTGAGCACGCGCTGTGCGCATCAGGGCTTCGAGGCAGAGAAATGTCCGTTAAATGGCCCTAAATCTGGCGAAATCCTGCAAAAAGCTCAACAAATACCCGTTCTTCCGATATTCAAACGGATGTATGAAATTTGTGTAATTCCATTTCACCTTCGGCCTGACGGTAAAGATAGACCGCGCCCAGGGCCGGGCGGCGACGCGCTGGCGTGGCCCGAGGTCAGGGATTGTCGCCGCGCAGTTCCTTCTCCATACGTTCCAGTTCCTGGCTGAAGGACTGGTCACGGATGCTGGCACGTTTGCGCCAAGGTTTGCGTTCCGGGTCCGGTTGTGCGGCGTAAGTGGTAACTTCGCCACCGTAGACATCTTTGAAGCGTTCAGCCTGGCGCTCGAGTTCTGCGCGCAGTTCGTCTTTTGTCACATGCAGTACCTGAAAAAGTGTGATGACTGTTGTTATGCGTTGTGCAGCGTGCACATGCCTTGTTGGCCGCATTGGCCTGATACCGCGGAAGGTTGTACTGCCACGGAAGCGTCGGGCCTGCACCATCGATTATAGCAACCGATAATTTACCGAACATCGTTATTTACCCAACACTGACATCATCTGACATAAGTAATGGGCGGTGCCGGGAAACTGTTTGCACCTTTCGTACATGTTTGAAAGGCATGGCGGATAAAAGTTCGCTGCAATGCCGGGCAAGGCCCGAATGAAAAACGGCCTCGCCAAAAGGCGAGGCCGTTGCCTGGGGGCTTCTACGGTGGGTACCTGACCAGTCTCTCCAAAGAAGCCACAAGTGGCCAGAGAAAGGTATAAGCAAAAGTGTCGGCGGTCAATTGCGATTATCGGCCGCTTGTTCGATAATCGCACGAATGGGCGTTTTTTTTGAGGTGTGCGATGAGTGACGAAACCCTGGCCAAAGATTCGGTCAATCCGGAGCCTGCGCGGCCCGCTTCGGCCATGGCACCACCGATCGTGGCCTCCCCCGCCAAGCGCATTCAGGCGTTTACCGGCGACCCGGATTTCATGACCTCCCTGGCACGTGGCCTGGCCGTGATCCAGGCTTTCCAGGAGCGCAAGCGCCACCTGACCATCGCCCAGATCAGCCACCGCACCGAAATCCCGCGCGCAGCGGTGCGCCGTTGCCTGCACACGTTGATCAAGCTGGGTTACGCCACCACCGACGGGCGTACCTATTCGTTGTTGCCCAAAGTGCTGACGCTGGGGCATGCCTACCTGTCGTCGACGCCGTTGGCGATTTCTGCGCAGCCTTATCTGGACCGTATCAGTGATCAACTGCACGAGGCCGCCAACATGGCCACCCTCGAAGGTGACGACATTCTTTATATAGCCCGTTCGGCCACGGTCGAGCGGCTGATATCGGTCGACCTGTCGGTGGGCGGGCGCCTGCCGGCCTATTGCACATCGATGGGGCGCATTCTGCTGGCCGCGATGGACGACACCAGCCTGCGTGAGTACCTGGAGCGCGCAGACCTGAAGGCGCGCACCAGCCGCACCCTGAATGACCCTGAGTCACTGTTCGCCTGTATCCAGCAGGTGCGGGCCCAAGGCTGGTGCGTGGTGGACCAGGAGCTGGAGCAGGGGCTGCGTTCGATTGCGGTGCCGATCTATGACGCATCGGGGCAAGTGTTGGCGGCGTTGAACGTGAGCACCCACGTCGGGCGAGTGACGCGTAGCGAGCTGGAGCAAAGGTTCTTGCCGATTTTGCTGGCCGCCAGCCGCGACCTTTGCCATCAGTTGTTTGGTTGAGATGTTCTGGGGCCGCAAGATGGCCCCAAAATAGAACAGGCAAAACCGTTTCTTGTGCGATAAACGCACAGTGTCGTTCCGGGTGAATTGCTTCACCTGCGCCCGCTGATTAATGTTTCTCGCAACGGTCGGCCCTGCCGACCGAACAAGAAAAACATAAGAGGCACTTATCATGAATACTGTCCCCTCGCTGCCGCGGCCGCATCCGCGCGCAGTTCCGTTGTATCCAGGCTGACGCAGGCCATATTCCCCAATCATCGCCCTCTGTGCCGGTTGCCCGTGTGCAGTGGTCTGGCTGTGCCCTACATTCTGGATAACAACAATGAACCAAGCGCAAAACAGCGTCGGCAAAAGCCTCGACGTTCAGTCGTTCATCAATCAGCAGCCTTTGTCCCGCTATCAATGGCGGGTTGTGCTGTTGTGCTTCCTGATTGTCTTCCTCGATGGCCTGGACACCGCCGCCATGGGCTTTATCGCCCCGGCGCTGTCGCAGGAGTGGGGGATAGACCGCGCCAGCCTCGGCCCGGTAATGAGTGCCGCGTTGATCGGCATGGTGTTCGGCGCCCTGGGCTCCGGGCCGCTGGCTGACCGCTTCGGCCGCAAGGGCGTGCTGGTAGGTGCAGTGCTGGTGTTTGGCGGCTTCAGCCTGGCCTCGGCCTACGCCACCAACGTTGACCAGCTGCTGGTGCTGCGCTTCCTGACCGGCCTGGGCCTGGGTGCGGGCATGCCCAACGCTACCACGCTGCTGTCCGAGTACACCCCCGAGCGCCTGAAGTCGCTGCTGGTGACCAGCATGTTCTGCGGCTTCAACCTGGGCATGGCCGGTGGTGGTTTCATTTCCGCCAAGATGATCCCGGCCTATGGCTGGCACAGCCTGCTTGTGATCGGCGGCGTGCTGCCATTGCTGCTGGCGTTGGTATTGATGGTATGGCTGCCGGAGTCGGCACGGTTCCTGGTGGTGCGCAACCGCGGTACCGACAAGGTGCGCAAAACCCTGTCACCCATCGCGCCGCACGTGGTGGCCGAAGCGGGCAGCTTCAGCGTGCCAGAGCAGAAGGCCGTTGCAGCACGCAACGTGTTTGCCGTCATTTTCTCCGGCACTTATGGCCTGGGCACCGTGCTGCTGTGGCTGACCTATTTCATGGGCCTGGTGATCGTGTACCTGCTGACCAGCTGGCTGCCAACCCTGATGCGTGACAGTGGCGCGAGCATGGAGCAGGCCGCGTTCATCGGTGCGCTGTTCCAGTTTGGCGGTGTGCTGAGTGCTGTGGGTGTGGGCTGGGCCATGGACCGCTTCAACCCGCACAAGGTGATCGGCATCTTCTATCTGCTGGCCGGGGTGTTTGCCTACGCAGTGGGGCAGAGCCTGGGCAACATCACCGTGCTGGCCACGCTGGTGCTGATTGCCGGCATGTGCGTGAACGGCGCGCAGTCGGCGATGCCGTCACTGGCGGCACGCTTCTACCCGACCCAAGGCCGGGCCACCGGTGTATCGTGGATGCTGGGTATTGGCCGCTTTGGCGCGATCCTCGGCGCCTGGAGTGGTGCGACCTTGCTGGGGCTGGGCTGGAATTTCGAGCAGGTGCTGACGGCGCTGCTGGTGCCTGCCGCACTGGCCACCGTGGGTGTGATCGTGAAAGGGCTGGTGAGCCACGCGGACGCGACCTGAACAGTACTCGGGGCCGCATTGCGGCCCCTTCGCAGCGCGGCGACCTAAGGTTAGCAAGGCAACAAATTGTTCGCTGATCGCACAAATAGTCGATTATCGGATTGTAAGCCACCCGCCTGTCTCCTTAATCTGAGCTCACCGAAGCACCCTGACCAGTAGCCTCCAAACGTACCGCCGCGGCCCATGGCCAGTGGCAGGAGAAGCCTAATGCGCGACGTATTTATCTGTGACGCCATCCGCACCCCGATCGGCCGCTTCGGCGGCGCGTTGGCGGGTGTGCGTGCCGACGACCTGGCTGCCGTGCCGTTGAAAGCGCTGATTGAGCGCAACCCGACTGTGCAGTGGGACCAGGTTGACGAAGTGTTCTTCGGCTGTGCCAACCAGGCCGGTGAAGACAACCGCAACGTGGCGCGCATGGCGCTGCTGCTGGCCGGTCTGCCCGACAGCATCCCGGGCGTCACCCTGAACCGCCTGTGCGCGTCGGGCATGGATGCCATCGGCACCGCTTTCCGCGCCATTGCCAGTGGTGAAATGGAGCTGGCGATTGCTGGCGGCGTCGAGTCGATGTCGCGTGCGCCGTTCGTCATGGGCAAGGCCGAAAGCGGCTATTCGCGCAACATGAAGCTGGAAGACACCACCATCGGCTGGCGCTTCATCAACCCGCTGATGAAGAGCCAGTACGGCGTGGACTCCATGCCGGAAACCGCCGACAACGTGGCCGATGATTACCAGGTTTCGCGCGCTGACCAGGACGCTTTTGCCCTGCGCAGCCAGCAGAAAGCTGCAGCCGCACAGGCTGCCGGCTTTTTTGCCGAAGAGATCGTGCCGGTGCGCATTGCGCACAAGAAGGGCGAAATCATCGTCGAGCGTGACGAGCACCTGCGCCCGGAAACCACGCTTGAGGCATTGACCAAGCTCAAACCGGTCAACGGCCCGGACAAGACCGTCACTGCTGGCAACGCCTCGGGCGTGAACGACGGTGCTGCGGCGCTGATCCTGGCGTCGGCGGAAGCAGTCAAGAAGCACGGCCTGACCCCGCGTGCCCGGGTACTGGGTATGGCCAGCGGCGGTGTTGCACCACGGGTGATGGGCATTGGCCCGGTGCCGGCGGTGCGCAAGCTGACCGAGCGCCTGGGTGTGGCGGTAAACGATTTTGATGTGATCGAGCTTAACGAAGCGTTTGCCAGCCAAGGTTTGGCAGTGCTGCGTGAGCTGGGTGTGGCCGATGATGCGCCGCAGGTGAACCCGAATGGTGGTGCAATCGCCTTGGGCCATCCGCTGGGCATGAGCGGGGCGCGCCTGGTGCTGACTGCGCTGCATCAGTTGGAGAAGAGTGGTGGGCGCAAGGGCCTGGCGACCATGTGTGTTGGGGTTGGTCAGGGTCTGGCGTTGGCCATCGAACGGGTTTGACCTGTACTGGCCTCTTCGCGGGTAAACCGCTCCCACAGGATGATCGTTGCCCACTGCACAACGGGAACCTGTGGGAGCGGGCGTGCCCGCGAAGAGGCCGGTATGTTCGACTCAAGGCCAATTGCCAGCTTCAAAGCGGAACGAGTGTGTTACCAGGTATGTCTAGACTTACCTAGGACCCTCCAGGAGTAAACCCGTCATGACCTCAACCTATTACACCGGCGAAGAACGCAGCAAGCGTATCTTCGCTATCGTTGGTGCCTCATCAGGCAACCTGGTGGAATGGTTCGACTTCTACGTCTACGCCTTCTGCGCCATCTACTTTGCCCCGGCCTTCTTCCCCTCCGACGACCCGACCGTACAGCTGTTGAACACGGCGGGGGTATTCGCCGCTGGCTTCCTGATGCGCCCCATTGGTGGCTGGATTTTCGGCCGCCTCGCTGACCGCCATGGTCGCAAGAATTCCCTGATGATCTCGGTGCTGATGATGTGCTTCGGCTCCCTGATGATCGCCTGCCTGCCTACCTACGCCAGCATTGGCACCTGGGCACCGGCACTGCTGTTGCTGGCCCGCCTGATCCAGGGCCTGTCGGTGGGCGGTGAGTACGGCACCACAGCCACCTACATGAGTGAAGTGGCCCTGCGCGGTCAGCGCGGCTTCTTTGCTTCGTTCCAGTACGTCACCTTGATCGGCGGCCAGTTGCTGGCGGTGCTGGTGGTGGTGATCCTGCAACAGTTGCTCACTGAAGATGAACTGCGTGCCTGGGGCTGGCGTATTCCCTTCGTGGTGGGCGCCATCGCCGCGCTGATCTCGCTGATGCTGCGCCGCTCGCTGCACGAGACCAGCAGCGCCGAAACACGCCAGGACAAGGATGCCGGCACCATCAAGGGCCTGTTCCGCAATCACGCAGCAGCCTTTGTTACCGTGCTCGGCTACACCGCCGGCGGCTCGCTGATCTTCTACACCTTCACTACTTACATGCAGAAGTACCTGGTCAACACTGCCGGCATGACCGCGAAGAACGCCAGCTATGTGATGACCGGCGCGCTGTTCCTGTTCATGGTGCTGCAGCCGTTCTTCGGCATGTTGTCCGACCGTATTGGCCGGCGCAATTCGATGCTGCTGTTCGGCGCCTTGGGTACCCTGTGCACTGTGCCGCTGCTGATGGCGCTGAAAACCGTGACCAGCCCGTTCATGGCCTTCGTGCTGATCAGCCTGGCGTTGTGTATTGTCAGTTTCTACACCTCGATCAGCGGCCTGGTGAAGGCCGAGATGTTCCCGCCACAGGTGCGTGCGCTGGGTGTGGGCCTGGCCTATGCAGTCGCCAACGCGGCATTCGGCGGCTCTGCTGAGTACGTAGCCCTTGGCCTGAAGACCCTGGGCATGGAAAACACTTTCTACTGGTACGTGACGGCCATGATGGCGATTGCCTTCCTGTTCAGCCTGCGCCTGCCGAAGCAGGCGGCATACCTGCACCACGATGATTAAGGACGTGGCATGACCAATCAACTGTTCGACGCCTACTTCACCGCGCCGGCCATGCGCGAGATTTTCTCCGACCGTGGCCGCTTGCAGGGCATGCTCGATTTCGAGGCCGCGCTGGCCCGTGCCGAAGCCGCTGCCGGGCTGGTGCCGCACAGCGCCGTGGCTGCCATCGAGGCGGCGTGCCAGGCCGAGCGCTATGACGTTGGCGCGCTGGCCAATGCCATCGCCACTGCTGGCAACTCGGCGATCCCGTTGGTGAAGGCGTTGGGCAAGGTGATTGCCAGTGGCGTGCCCGAGGCTGAGCGCTACGTGCACCTGGGTGCCACCAGCCAGGACGCGATGGACACCGGGCTGGTGCTGCAACTGCGCGATGCCCTCGACCTGATCGAAGCCGACCTGGGCAAACTGGCCAATACCCTGTCGCAGCAGGCCTTGAAGCATGCCGATACGCCATTGGTGGGTCGCACCTGGCTGCAACATGCTACCCCGGTGACCCTGGGCATGAAACTGGCCGGCGTGCTGGGGGCATTGACCCGCCACCGCCAGCGCCTGCAGGAACTGCGCCCGCGCCTGTTGGTACTGCAGTTCGGCGGCGCCTCGGGCAGCCTGGCCGCCCTGGGCAGCAAAGCGATGCCGGTGGCCGAGGCCCTGGCCGAGCAACTGAAGCTGACCCTGCCTGAGCAACCCTGGCATACCCAGCGCGACCGCCTGGTGGAGTTTGCCTCGGTGCTGGGCCTGGTGGCCGGTAGCCTGGGCAAGTTTGGCCGCGATGTCAGCTTGCTGATGCAGACCGAGGCGGGGGAGGTGTTCGAGCCTTCCGCGCCAGGCAAGGGGGGGTCTTCCACCATGCCGCACAAGCGCAACCCGGTGGGCGCGGCGGTGCTGATCGGTGCTGCCACCCGCGTGCCTGGCCTGGTGTCGACCCTGTTCGCCGCCATGCCTCAAGAGCACGAACGCAGCCTGGGCCTGTGGCATGCCGAGTGGGAAACACTGCCGGATATCTGCTGCCTGGTCTCCGGCGCGCTGCGCCAGGCCCAGGTGATTGCCGAAGGCATGGAAGTGGATGCAGCGCGCATGCGCCGTAACCTCGACCTGACCCAAGGGTTGGTGCTGGCCGAAGCGGTGAGCATCGTCCTCGCCCAGCGCCTGGGCCGCGACCGCGCCCACCACTTGCTGGAGCAATGCTGCCAGCGTGCAGTGGCCGAACAGCGCCACCTGCGTGCCGTGCTGGGTGACGAACCGCAGGTCAGCGCCGAGCTGTCTGCCGAGGAACTCGATCGGCTGCTCGACCCTGCCCATTATCTGGGTCAGGCGCGCGTGTGGGTGGCGCGTGCCGTATCCGAACATCAACATTTCACTGCCTGAAGGAGACTGCTGTGGCGCATTTGCAACTGGCCGATGGCGTTTTGAACTACCAGATCGATGGCCCGGAGAACGCCCCGGTGTTGGTCCTGTCCAACTCGCTGGGCACCGACCTGGGCATGTGGGACACCCAGATTCCGCTGTGGAGCCAGCACTTGCGTGTGCTGCGCTACGACACCCGTGGCCACGGTGCCTCGTTGGTCACCGAAGGCCCCTACAGCATCGAACAGCTGGGCCGCGACGTGCTGGCCCTGCTCGATGGCCTGGACATCCAGAAAGCGCACTTCGTCGGCCTTTCGATGGGCGGCCTGATCGGCCAGTGGCTGGGCATCAACGCCGGTGAACGCCTGCACAGCCTGACCCTGTGCAACACCGCCGCCAAGATCGCCAATGACGAGGTGTGGAACACCCGTATCGACACCGTGCTCAAAGGTGGCCAGCAGGCCATGGTCGACCTGCGCGATGCCTCCATCGCCCGCTGGTTCACCCCGGGCTTTGCCCAGGCCCAACCAGAGCAGGCCCAGCGCATTTGCCAGATGCTGGCGCAAACCAGCCCGCAGGGCTATGCCGGCAACTGTGCAGCGGTGCGTGATGCCGATTACCGTGAGCAACTGGGCCGCATCCAGGTGCCGGCGCTGATCGTGGCCGGTACCGAAGATGTGGTGACTACCCCCGAGCATGGCCGCTTCATGCAGGCTGGCATCAACGGTGCCGAGTACGTCGACTTCCCGGCGGCGCACCTGTCCAACGTCGAAATCGGTGAGGCCTTCAGCCGCCGTGTGCTCGACTTCCTGCTGGCTCACTGAGGACAACGCCATGGACGAGAAACAACGTTACGACGCCGGCATGCAAGTACGCCGTGCGGTACTTGGCGATGCCCACGTGGACCGCAGCCTGGAAAAGCTCAACGACTTCAACGGCGAGTTCCAGGAGATGATCACCCGCCACGCCTGGGGTGATATCTGGACCCGCCCGGGCCTGCCGCGCCATACCCGCAGCCTGATCACCATCGCCATGCTGATCGGCATGAACCGCAACGACGAGCTGAAACTGCACCTGCGCGCGGCTGCCAACAACGGCGTGACCCGTGACGAGATCAAGGAAGTGCTGATGCAGAGCGCGATCTACTGCGGCATTCCGGCGGCCAACGCCACGTTCCACATGGCCGAGTCGGTGTGGGATGAGTTGGGCGTAGAATCGCGCAGCTGACTGTTGTGGGAGCGGGCGTGCCCGCGAAACTGGCGACGCGGTGGATGGCACCGGCGCTGCCGGTGTTCGCGGGCACGCCCGCTCCCACAGAGACCGCGTAAGTTTTTACAGGGCGCGCACGGCCACCGGCCCGGCGTTGGCTTCGACGGCCTGCTTCAGCGCCGGGCACAGCCCCAGCATGAACGCCGCTTCAGCCACTACGAACAGCGGCCCGATGATCAGGCCGCTGACATCGTCGACAAAGGCCGGTTTGCGGCCTTCGTAGTAATGGCCGACGAACTGGATCACCCAGCCCACCACGAATGCCCCCAGCCCCGCGCTGAGCCACAGCGTTGTTGTCTGTACTGCCAGCACCTGGCCGACCCACAGGCACAGGCCCAGCAACAGCCCCATCACCAGCCCGAAACGCAGGTCCAGGCGCAGGTAGAACCACACCGAGGCCGCGGCTGCCAGCAGGGCAGGGGATAGCCACATGCCAGCCATCTCCCAGCCTGGGCGCGACAGCAGGATGGTGACTGCCAGCACGATCATGGGGATGCCGACGAAGTGGGTGGCGATGTTGCGTGGGTCGCGGTGGTAGCTGGCGTATTGGCTCAGGTGGTCGACGAGGTTTTTCATTGTTGTGCCTCCCTGTTCAGTGTTGTTTTGCCTGTACTGGCCTCTTCGCGGGCTCGCCCGCTCCCACAGGATCACCACAGTTTTCAAGCTGGGTGAATTACCTGTGGGAGCGGGCAAGCCCGCGAAGAGGCCAGCACAGGCAACCTGTGACTGGATAGTGATCAGGATAGCCCGCAGCCACCACTATCATCAGCTCAGCGAATGGCGGCAGCCCGTACTGGCGTATCCAGCCCCACCAGCGTGTCTATCATCGCCCGCGCTGCAGGCGACAACCGGTAACCGCTACGGCTGACCACCCCGCAACGCACGCTCAGCACCTCCAGCGCCGGCGGCAGGTTGCGCCAGTGCAGGCGCACCAGTGTGCCGGCAGCCAGGTCTTCGGCCACGGCCTCTTCGCTGGCAGTGCCAACCGCATCGCTGGCCTGTACAACGCTGCGCAGCACCGCCAGGTGTTCGGTTTGCAGGTGCGGGGTGAAGTCGCTGCGCCCACTGAGGTTGGCCAGGCGTTTGCGCACACCGGGGGCTAGCAGGGCACTGGCAAGCGGGTAGCTGAACAAGTCGTTGGTCGACAGGCTGTCCTTGGCCAGCAACGGGTGGCCCGGGCGGCAGAAAAACAGGCCGGGGCGTGGCGACAGGGGCTCGGTGTGGAAGTTGGGGTCGGCTTCGAACGGGCGGATATCGTCGACGAAAAACTCGATCTGCTCACGGCGCAGGGCCTGGCCCAGGCGTTCGGCATTATCCACCAGCAGCGAGGTGCGGATGCCCGGGTGGCGCTCGATGAAGTGGCGCAAGGCGTCGGGGACCAGGCGCACGGCAAGCGCCGGGCCGCTGCCGAAATGCAGCTCGCCGGCGTCGAGCTTGGTCATTTGCAGCACTTCGTTGCTCAGTTGCGCGGCACCCTGTACCAGGCGGCGTGCGTGTTGCAATACCACCAGGCCCTCGGGGGTGGGTGGCAGGGCTTTGCTGGCGCGGTCGACCAGCGGGCAGCCGAAGGTGTGTTCCAGGCCTTGGATGGCGCGGCTGAAGGCGGGTTGGGTAATGCCCATGGCCTCGGCGGCACGGACGAAACTGCGGTATTCGGTGAGGGCGATGAAGTAGCGCAGCTGGCGGAGGTCCATGTCACGGCTCTGGGGCGGGGGGCAGGGGCCTATTCAAGCTGTTACAGCTTATGTCGTCAAAGAAGGTTTATGGATTTAGTTATTTCTTCTGGTTATTTAGAAGGGCTTCTGGCCTCTTCGCGGGCAAGCCCGCTCCCACAGGTAGGGCGCACGATTCAAGACTGGTGCAATCCCTGTGGGAGCGGGCTTGCCCGCGAAGAATTTAAAGGAGATTCAGCGGGTAGCTGACAATCAGGCGGTTCTCATCGAACGCGTTGGTGCTGAAGTCCCGGCGCATGGTGGAGTTGCGCCATTTCACCGACAGGTCCTTGAAGCTGCCCGACTGCACCACGTACGCCAGTTCGGTCTCCCGTGCCCATTCCTTGCCATCGTCCACGCTGCCCACGGTGACGTTGTCACCCTTGATGTAGCGGTTCATCAGGGTCAGCCCAGGCACGCCAACGGTCGCGAAGTTGAAGTCATGGCGCACCTGCCAGGAACGCTCCTTGGCATTGTCGAAGCTGGAGTTGTAGCTGTCGTTGGCCAGGGTACCGCCACTGGTGCCGTTGACCCGCATCCAGGCGTCGTCGCCGCTGACCTTCTGCAAGCCCACGTAGAAGGTGTGGCCCTGGTAGCGCGCCGAAAGCATGGCGGAGGCGGTGCGGTTGTCCAGCTTGCCGGCGCGCTCTGCGCCGTCTTCCTTGCCGATGAAGTAGCCCAGGTTGGCGCCCAGGGTCCAGTCGCCCAGCGGCTGGCTGTGCGTCAGGTTGAGGTATTGCTGGCGGTAGATGTCTTTGAGCTGGGCATCCCACAGGCCGATCATGGTGCGCTTGTCATTGAAGGTGTACTCGCCACCTCCAAAGTTGAAGCGATCGGATGTGAACGCGCCTTTGCCGTTCATCGACATGTCTTCCATGCTGGCGTCGTTGCGCGGGCTGTTGCCGCGGAACTGGCCGGCGTACAGCGTCAGGCCGGCAATCTCCTTGGAGGTCAGCTGGCCACCACGGAAGGTCTGCGGCAGCGAGCGGCCATCGTCCGAGCGCAGGATGGGTAACACCGGCATCCATTCACCGACTTTCAGCTCGGTTTCGGACAGCTTGGCTTTCAGCGCTACACCCAGGCGACCAAAGTCATCAGCCGGGCGGCCGTCGTCGTGTACGGGCAGCAGGTGTGTGTTGGTGGTGCCTTTGCCGCCGTCGAGCTTGACCGAGTACATGCCTAACACGTCTACCCCGAAGCCGACGGTGCCTTGGGTGAAGCCGGAGCGGGCGTCGAGAATGAAACTTTGCGTCCATTCTTCGGCCTTGGCCTGTGGGTGAGCCGGGTCGACGAAGTTGCGGTTGATGTAGAAGTTACGCAGGTTAAGCGTGGCCTTGGCGTCCTCCATGAAACCGCCCTCTGCGGCGAACAGGGGGAAGGCGCAGGACATGGCCAACAGGCCGGGCAGCAGCTGGCGTGCGGTGTGCGAAGTGCTCATCTGTCGTGGATCTCTTGTTTTTATGGGTGAGCCGGTGCGCTGCAGGATGCGGCCTGCAGGTGCGGGGCTTTTTTGATGAACTTGGGCAACGTTGCGTGGGGGGATGGTGCGCGGTAGCGCGGGGGTGAGGCAATTCGCCGCAAACGGAACGGGGCGATAATCGAACGGAATGTTCCAGTTGGTTAATTGATTGCCAGTGCCGGCCTCTTCGCGGGCTTGCCCGCTCCCACAGGATCACCACAGCCTTTGAAACTGTGAGGACCCTGTGGGAGCGGGCAAGCCCGCGAAGAGGCCGGCACTGGCAACATAAAACAAAAAGCCCACCGCGAGGGTGGGCTTGATGCTGCTACAAGCTCAATCAGCCTTTCGGTGCTTGCACCGATGCCTGCTGGTTGGCCTGCCCGGTCTGCTCATACCAGCCACCGCCAAGCGCCTTGTACAGGTTGACCTCGCTGGTCAGCTGCGACAGGCGGTCGGTAATCAGCGACTGCTGCGCGCTGAACAGGTTGCGCTGGGCGTCGAGGAAGGTCAGGTTGCTGTCGATACCGATGCGGTAGCGGCGTTCGGCCAGGCGGTAGTAGTCCTGGTTCGCCTGCACCAGGTCGCGCTGCGCCTGCAGCTGCTCTTCGAAGGTCTTGCGCGCCGCCAGGCCATCGGAGACTTCCTGGAAGGCGGTCTGGATGGTTTTTTCGTACTTGGCGACGTTGATGTCCTTCTGGATCTTCGAGTAGTCCAGGCTGGCTTTCAGGCTGCCAGCGTTGAAGATCGGCAGGTTGATCTGCGGCTGGAACAGCCAGGTGCCTTGGCCACCTGCGAACAGGTGACCCATGTCGGGGCTCAGGCTGCCCGCATTGGCCGTGAGGCTGATGCTGGGGAAGAACGCTGCACGGGCGGCGCCGATGTTGGCGTTGGCGGCCTTGAGCAGGTGCTCCGCTTCCTGGATGTCCGGGCGACGCTGAAGGATGTCCGACGGCAGGCCGGCGGGTACTTCGGCCAACTGGTCGGCATCCAGCTGCAGCGGCTTGGCCAGGTCGGCCGGAATGCCGGTGCCCAGCAGCACAGTCAGGCTGTTGACGTCCTGGGCGACCAGGCGCTGGTACTGCGAGTACTTGACCCGTGCGCCTTCCACGGCGGTGCGGGCCTGGCTCACATCCAGTGCCGAAGCCACGCCGACTTCATTGCTGCGACGGGTGAGGTTGTAGCTTTCCTCGTAGGTCTTCAGCGTTTCTTCGGTCAGCTTGAACAGCGCCTGGTCGGCCTGCCAGGTGTAATAAGCGTTGGCCACGCTGGCCACCAGGGCGATCTGCGTGGAACGACGTGCCTGCTCGCTGGACAGGTAGGTTTCCAGCGCCTGCTCGGTCAGGCTGCGCACGCGGCCGAACAGGTCCAGCTCATAGGCACTGACGCCCAGGGTGGCCGAGTACTGGCTGGTGATGCCCGATTCACCGGTTTGCGACATGTTCGCCGGCACCCGTTGGCGGCTGCCGCTGCCGGTGGCCGAAACCGCCGGGAACAGGTCGGCGCGCTGGATGCGGTATTGCGCACGGTAGGCGTCGATGTTCAACGCCGCAACGCGCAGGTCGCGGTTGTTGACCAGCGACGTCTGGATCAGCTGCTGCAGCGCCGGGTCGTGGAAGAACTGGCGCCAGCCCTGTTCGGCAGCGGCAACGTCTGCCGACTGGGTCGGCGAGTACGCAGGGCCTTGCGGCCACTGCGCTGCCACCGGGGATTCCGGGGTCTGGTAGTCAGGGATCAGCGAGCAGCCGCCAAGAATGAAAGCGGTTACCGCCAGGGACAACAAAGACTTGGTCATTGCCCAGCCTCATAACGTGGAGTTTCAGGGGTGGCGTCTTTTTCCGGCTCTTTGCTGCCGAACAGCGACGACACTGCGACGAAGAACAGAGGTACCCAGAAGATAGCCAGCACGGTCGCACTGATCATGCCGCCGATTACACCGGTACCGATGGCATGCTGGCTACCGGCGCCCGCGCCACTGGCGATGGTCAACGGTACCACGCCGAGGATGAACGCCAGCGAGGTCATGATGATCGGGCGCAGACGCATGCGGCACGCCTCGATCGCCGCGTCATACAGGCTGCGGCCTTGCTCGTGCAGCTCCTTGGCGAACTCGACGATCAGAATGGCGTTCTTCGCCGCCAGGCCGATGGTGGTCAACAGGCCGACCAGGAAGTACACGTCGTTGGACAAGCCGCGCAGGCTGGTGGCGATCAGTGCACCGATGATACCCAGCGGTACTACCAGGACGACGGCGATCGGGATCGACCAGCTTTCGTACAGGGCTGCCAGGCACAGGAACACGAACAGGACCGAGAGGGCGAACAGCGCCGGCATTTGCGAACCGGAGAGTTTTTCCTCGTAGGACATGCCGGTCCAGGAGAAGCCGACGCCGCTTGGCAGTTCGCCAGCAATGCGCTCGACTTCGGCCATGGCTTCACCGGTACTGTAGCCTGGCGCTGGCGCACCCAGGATTTCCATCGCCTCTACACCGTTGTAACGCGACAGCTTCGGCGAACCGTAGGTCCATTCGCCCTTGGCGAAGGAGGAGAACGGCACCATCTCGCCAGCGCCATTGCGCACGTACCACTTCTGCAGGTCTTCCGGGCTCATCCGGGCGTTTGGCTCGCCCTGGATGTACACCTTCTTGACCCGGCCGCGGTCGATGAAGTCGTTGACGTAGCTGGCACCCAGGGCAATCGACAGGGTGTTGTTGATGTCGGCGATGGTCACGCCCAGGGCGCTGGCACGTTCGTCATCGATGGTCAGCTGGTACTGCGGCTCGTCGTTCAGGCCGTTAGGGCGCACAGCCATCAGGATTTTGCTTTGTGCTGCCTTGGCCAGGAACTGGTTGCGCGCTTCCATCAGCTTCGCGTGGCCGATACCGCCGCGGTCCTGCAGGAACACGTCGAAGCCGGTGGCGTTACCCAGTTCGAGCACGGCTGGCGGGGCGAAGGCGAACACCATCGCATCGCGGAAGCTGAAGAAGTGCTGCTGGGCGCGTTGGGCCAGGTTGAACACACTGTTCTCGGCAGAACGCTCGCCCCACGGCTTGAGCATGATGAACGCCATACCCGAACTCTGGCCACGGCCGGCGAAGTTGAAACCGTTGACGGTGAACACCGAGGCTACCGTGTCGGCTTCTTCTTTGAGCAGGTACTCACGCATCTGGTCGACGACCACCTGGGTGCGCTCGGCGCTCGAACCGGCCGGCGTCTGCACCTGGGCGAACAGTACGCCCTGGTCTTCTTCCGGCAGGAACGCGGTGGGGATGCGGGCGAACAGCCAGATCATGCCGACCACGATCAGTGCATAGGCCAGCAGGAATGGCACCTTGTTGCGCAGGATGGTGCCGACACTGCGCTCGTAGCCGTTTACGCTGCGGTCGAAGTTGCGGTTGAACCAGCCGAAGAAGCCACGCTTGGCCACATGGTGCTCGCCCTTCTTCAGCGGCTTGAGCATGGTGGCGCACAGGGCCGGGGTGAAGATAAGCGCCACCAGCACCGACAGGCCCATGGCCGAGACGATGGTGATGGAGAACTGCCGGTAGATCACACCTGTGGAACCACCGAAGAAGGCCATGGGCAGCAGTACCGCCGACAGCACCAGGGCGATACCCACCAGGGCGCCCTGGATCTGCTCCATCGAGCGCTTGGTCGCCTCTTTGGGCGGCAAGCCTTCTTCGGACATGACCCGTTCGACGTTTTCCACCACGACAATGGCGTCGTCCACCAGCAAGCCGATGGCAAGCACCATGGCGAACATGGTCAGGGTGTTGATGCTGAAGCCTGCGGCGGCAAGGATGCCGAACGTACCCAGCAATACCACCGGTACGGTCATGGTGGTGATGATGGTGGCGCGGAAGTTCTGCAGGAACAGGTACATCACCAGGAACACCAGGACCACGGCTTCGATCAGGGTGTGGATCACGCCGCTGATCGACTCGGTGACCACCGGGGTGGTGTCATATGGGAACACAGCCTTCACGCCAGGCGGGAAGAACGGCTCCAGGTCGGCGATGGTCTGGCGCAGTGCCTTGGCGGTGTCCAGGGCGTTGGCACCAGTCGCCAGTTTTACCGCAAGGCCGGAAGCCGGCTTGCCGTTGAACTGGGCGCTGACCGCGTAGTTTTCACCGCCCAGGCCGACCTGGGCTACGTCACCCAGGCGTACTTGCGAGCCGTCATTGTTGACCTTGAGCAGGATCTTTTCGAACTGCTCGGCAGTCTGCAGGCGGGTCTTGCCGATAATGGTGGCGTTCAGCTGGGTACCCGGCAAGGCCGGCAGGCCACCGAGCTGGCCGGAGGACACCTGCACGTTCTGCGCGGCAACGGCGGTCTTGACGTCGACCGGGGTCAGCTGGAACTTGTTCAGCTTGGCCGGATCGAGCCAGATACGCATGGCGTACTGCGCACCAAACACCTGGAAGTCACCTACACCGGCCGTGCGCGAGATCGGGTCCTGCATGTTGGAGACGATGTAGTTGGCCAGGTCGTCCTTGGTCATGCTGCCGTCTTCGGACACCAGGCCGATCACCAGCAGGAAGTTTTTGACTGCCTTGGTTACACGGATACCTTGCTGCTGCACTTCTTGCGGCAGCAGCGGGGTGGCCAGGTTCAGCTTGTTCTGTACCTGCACCTGCGCGGTGTCGGCGTTGGTGCCTTGCTCGAAGGTAGCGGTAATGGTCATGCTGCCGTCGGAGTTGCTTTCCGACGACACGTAACGCAGGTTGTCGATACCGTTGAGCTGCTGCTCGATCACCTGAACCACGGTGTCCTGCACGGTTTGCGCCGAGGCGCCCGGGTAGGTCACGGCGATGGCGATGGCCGGCGGCGCGATGCTGGGGTACTGGTTGATCGGCAGCTTCAGGATCGACAAGGCGCCGACCAGCATGATCACCAAGGCGATCACCCAGGCGAAGATCGGGCGATCGATAAAGAACTTCGACATGGTTTACTCCGCTTTGGCGTCTGCTTTCGTCGCGTTGGCCTGATCAGGGCTACCCGGCTTCTTGACGTTGGTGGCTTCGCTGACCTTGACCTCGACACCTGGGCGCACGTACTGCAGCCCTTCGGTGATCAGGCGGTCACCCGGGTTGAGGCCTTCTTCGATCAGCCAGTCGCTGCCCAGGGTACGGTTGGCCTTGAGCTGGCGCAGTTCGACCTTGTTCTCCTGGTTGACCACCAGTGCGGTCGGTGCCCCTTTGAGGTCACGGGTTACGCCTTGTTGCGGGGCCAGAATGGCGTTCGCGTTGACCCCGGCCTTCAGCCGCGCATGCACGAACATGCCTGGCAGCAGGGTGTGGTCTGGGTTGGGGAACAGGGCGCGCAGGGTGACCGAACCGGTGGTTTCGTCCACGGAAACTTCGGAGAACTCCAGGCGGCCTTCCTGCTTGAACAGGCTGCCGTCTTCCAGTACCAGCTGCACCGAGGCGGCGTTATCGCCGGCCTTCTGCAGTTGGCCGCTTTCCAGGTCACGGCGCAGCTTGAGCAGCTCGGCGGTGGACTGGGTGACGTCGACGTAGATCGGGTCCAGTTGCTGGATAGTGGCCATGGCGTTGGTCTGGCCATTGCTCACCAGTGCACCTTCGGTGAATGAAGAACGCCCGATGCGGCCACTGATCGGTGCCAGCACCTTGGTGTAGCGCAGGTCGATCTGTGCACTTTTCAGCGAGGCATCGGCCTGCAATCGTTTGGCATTGGCGTCGTCGTATTCCTGCTTGGACACCGCCTGTTCGTCGATCAGCTGCTTGTAGCGCTCGGCCAGCGAGCGGGTAGCCTGCAGGTTGGCCTGGGCATTGGCCAGGGTGGCTTCGTATACGGCAGGGTCGATCTGGTAGAGCTGCTGGCCTTCCTTGACCTCACTGCCTTCCTTGAACAGGCGCTTGAGGATGATGCCGTTGACCTGCGGGCGCACTTCGGCGACGCGGTAGGCACTGGTACGCCCCGGCAATTCCGAGGTCAGGGTGAAGGCTTGGGGCTGAATGGTCACGACGCCGACCTGAGGAGCCTGCGCCGCTGGCGCTGCTTCTTCTTTCTTACAGCCACTGAGCAGGGTTGCCAGGGCGACGGCGGAAACCAGAGCGGTAACGGCTGGCTTGAATTGCATGAGGATCCTCGGGTCGCTGGAGCAGGGAGACGCTCAAGAGTAGTGGAAGAGTCTTGATCTGGAAAAATTGCTATCCGGTGGATAAATAGCTTGCTAAGGAATATACTTACATTCATGGTTGTTTGTAAATACCGCTGGGTTGTACCTGGTTACTCCACAGCCCTTGATTAGCTCATCCGCGAGGCACCCTGCAGAGGCGCCCCCGGAGCGTTCCCCGTACGCACTGCGCGTTCGGGCCAGATGAGGTTGTACTGCCATGGTCCGTCGAACCAAAGAAGAAGCCCAGGAAACCCGTGCCCAGATCATAGAGGCGGCGGAAAAGGCCTTCTACAAGCGCGGGGTTGCGCGAACCACCCTGGCCGACATCGCCGAACTGGCGGGGGTGACGCGCGGGGCGATCTACTGGCACTTCAACAACAAGGCCGAGCTGGTGCAGGCGTTGCTCGACAGCCTTCACGAAACCCATGACCACCTGGCGCGGGCGAGTGAAAGCGAGGACGAACTCGACCCGCTTGGCTGCATGCGCAAGCTGCTGTTGCAAGTGTTCAACGAGCTGGTGCTCGATGCCCGAACCCGGCGTATCAATGAAATACTGCATCACAAGTGTGAGTTCACCGATGACATGTGTGAAATTCGCCAGCAGCGACAGGGCGCGGTGCTGGATTGCCACAAGGGCATTACCTTGGCGTTGGCCAATGCCGTTCGCCGGGGCCAGTTGCCTGACGCGCTGGATGTCGAGCGCGCCGCGGTGGCCATGTTTGCCTATGTAGATGGCCTGATCGGTCGCTGGCTGTTGTTGCCTGACAGTGTCGATCTGCTAGGTGATGTCGAAAAATGGGTCGACACCGGGTTGGATATGCTGCGCTTGAGCCCGGCGCTGCGCAAATGACACTTTGTTAAGGATTGTGAGGGAGTGTTTCCTCTTTGTATTAACAGAGGATTAATGCTTGCGCAGGGTCCTGGGCTGAGCACTTTTTCTGTGGGAGCGGGCTAGCCCGCGAACACCGGCAAAGCCGGTGCCATCCACCGCGTCGCCTGCTTCGCGGGCTAGCCCGCTCCCACAGAAGTCGTGCTCGCATTCAGTGGCCGCGTAGTTGCCGATCCGGCAATGCCACTGCGGCAACCAGCCCGAGCACCGCAATCAGTGCACTCCCCATCAGCAACTGCCGGAACGTCTCCAGCAACCGCCCTTGCGTCACCAGGTCTACCTCACCCGCTTTCAAGCTTCCCAGCAACGGATTACCGAGCATTTCGAACCCGCCCTGATGCAGCAGCGCCAGCAACAGGCTGGACATGCAGGCTACGCCCATGGCCCCGCCCAGCGAGCGAAACAGGTTGGTGGTGCTGGTGGCTACCCCAATATCTTTGCTTTCCACCGCGCTTTGCGTGCCCACCAGCGATGTCGGGAACTGCAGCCCGCAGGCGATGCCGGTCAGCAGCATGAACAGCGCGCTGAGCAAAGCCGATTGTGGCGGCGTCAGCGCCATGGCGAAAATGGCCACCGGCATCAACAACGCACCGGCCAGGATCTGCGGCTTGTAGCGCCCGGTCCGGCTGGTCATGCGGCCCCCGGTGAAGGCGCCCAAGGGCAGCCCCATGGCCAGTGGCAGCAGGTGCAGCGCGGCGCTGTCTGCACCTGCACCGGTAATGCCCTGATAGCGCAACGGCATGAGCATGGTCAGGGAAATCGACTGGAAGCTGGCGAAGAAGATCACACCCCAGCACAGCACCGCCACCCGGTTGCTGAACAGGCCCAAGGGCAATAGCGGCTCCGGGCAGCGGCGCTCATGTGCGATGAACAACGCCAGGCCCAGTACAGCGCAGGCGAACAGGGCCAGTACGGCGGGATCAATCCAGGCGTGCCCCTGACCGACAAGGGTGATGCCCAGCAACAAGCTGCCCAGGCCGAGGATCAGCAGCAGGGCGCCGAGGTAATCCACCTGGGCTTCCCGTCGCTGCGCCGGCATGCCACCGAGGGCACGGCGGATCGCCCACAAGGCGACCAGCCCCAGCGGCAGGTTGATCCAGAATACCCAGCGCCACGACAAGTACTCGGTCAGCCAGCCGCCCAGCACTGGCCCGGCGACGCTGGCCACGGCATACATGCTGCTGAAATAACCTTGGTAGCGGCCGCGCTCACGCGGTGGCACGAAATCGCCGATGATCGCCTGGCTGACCGAGACCATGCCGCCCGCGCCAATACCCTGCAGTACACGGGCCAGCACCAGCTGCTGCATATCCTGGGCCATGGCGCACGCGATGGAGGCCAGGGTGAACAGGCTGATACCGGTCAGGATCATCCGGCGCCGTCCGTACAGATCGCCCAGTTTGCCGTAGATCGGCACGGCCACGGTCATCGCCACCATGTAGCCGGAGATGACCCAGGCCAGCAGGCCGACATCGTTGAACCGGGCCGAGATTGCCGGCAGCGAGACGGCAACGATGGTCTGGTCCAGTGCGCCGAGGAAGATCGCCAGCATCAAGGCGGTTAGCACGTTGCGCAGGGTGGTGGGGGGCAGGGCGGCAGTCACGGAGATACCTTGGTTATCGGTTATGGCTTCTTCGCGGGCATGCCCGCTCCCACAGATAACACTCAGGATCAAGGTACGTGCTGTACCTGTGGGAGCGGGCGTGCCCGCGAAGAGGTCCTCGAATTGTAACCTGAGTTAGGTAGCTTCCTATGTACTATCTGCATCCCCTATGCCGAATCGGCATTGGCGCATTCATCCAGTGCTGCATAGCTGCGTGATATTGTTGGTATGCCACAGGGGCTGAAACCCGCGGCCTGCACCAGCTTGGTGCAGCAATATGCCGCAGGTTTTTCGAGCCGCTGTTTCCCACACCTTTTATTCCTCTGCCTGCATGTCGAGCATGACCGCCCAGATGGCGACGGTTGGAACAGGTCAGGTAGACCCGATTACAGGGGTCGGTAGTTACCGTTCAAATTTCTACTTATTTGCGGAGTGATCATGCCCAAGGCTTCCCATCAAGATCTGCGTTTTGCCTTCCGCGAGCTGCTCGCTTCAGGTTCCTGTTACCACACCGCATCGGTGTTCGACCCGATGTCGGCGCGTATTGCCGCAGACCTCGGCTTCGAGGTCGGTATCCTCGGTGGTTCCGTTGCTTCGTTGCAGGTATTGGCCGCGCCGGATTTCGCCCTGATAACCCTCAGCGAGTTCGTCGAGCAGGCCACACGGATTGGCCGGGTAGCGCAACTGCCGTTCCTGGCTGACGCCGACCATGGTTATGGCAACGCATTGAACGTGATGCGCACGGTGATCGAACTGGAACGCGCCGGCGTGTCTGCACTGACCATCGAAGACACCCTGCTGCCGGCCCAGTTCGGGCGCAAGTCCACCGACCTGATACCGGTCGAGGAGGGTGTTGGCAAGATTCGTGCGGCGCTGGAGGCTCGGGTCGATTCGTCGTTGGCCATCATTGCCCGTACCAACGCAGGTGTGCTCACCACCGAAGAAGTCATCGTGCGCACCCAGAGCTACCAGAAGGCCGGTGCCGATGGCATCTGCATGGTGGGCGTGAAGGATTTCGAGCAGCTTGAGCAAATTGCCGAGCACCTGACGGTCCCGCTGATGCTGGTCACCTATGGCAACCCGAACCTGCGCGATGACGAGCGCCTGGCGCGCCTGGGCGTGCGTATCGTGGTCGATGGCCACGCGGCCTACTTTGCTGCGATCAAGGCCACCTACGACTGCCTGCGCCTGCAACGGGGCCAGCAGAACAAGTCGGAAAACCTCAGCGCGACCGAACTCTCGCACACCTACACCCAGCCAGAGGACTACATCCGCTGGGCCAAGGAATACATGAGCGTCGAAGAGTGACCGGCGGCGCGCCGTCGACTCAACGTACGGCGCTCAGGGTTGCGGTGTGAGGCACGCAATGTGCCTGCACGCAGCTGTTGGCGGCACTGGGCTGGCTACGTAGCAGCTCGGCGCGCCAGCAGGCTGAACCGTACAGCCCTGCGACAGCAGTCAGGGCCATGACAAGGGCGACTCTTCTTGATTTGATGCCCATGGTACTCACCTCCTGTTACAGCGACAGGTGATACCTTTAATCGTAGGCCATTTCTGGCATCACATCAGGTCCCGATCCCACTCCGGCTCGTCCTTGAACCGTTGCACCAGGAAATCCAGCATGCTGCGCAAGGTCGCCGGCATGTGCTTGCGCGACGTGTACACCGCATTCAGGTTCAGTTCACGGGGCTTGGCCTCGGGCAACAGGCGTACGAGGTCGCCCCGGCGCAGGGCCTCGGCGGCCTGGTAAGTCGGCAGCATGGCGATACCCGCGCCAGCCAGCGCCGCCTTTTGCAGTGTCATCGCCTCGTTGGCGCTGATGTTCCCCATCACGGGGACGGCGACCTGATGGCCGGTGACCTCGAAATGCCACAGGCTGTGGCCAAAGTAGGCATGGGTGAGGCAATTGTGCCGGCTCAGCTCTTCTACCTGTTGCGGGGTGCCATGCTCGTGCAGGTAAGCCGGTGCTGCGCATACCACCGAACGGCATACACTCAGGCGCCGGGCGATCAGGTTGGGGTCCAGGTCATTGCTGGTGCGGATGGCCAGGTCGATGCGCTCGTCCACGAGGTTGACCGTACGATCGAGCATTTGCAGCTCTACTTTCACACCCGGGTAGCGTCGCACATAGGCCGCTACCGCATCCACCAGTTGCGCCTGGCCGAAAGAGGTGCTGACGCTGATGCGCAATGCACCCTTGGGTGCGTCGTCCGGTTGTTGCACGGCGGCCTGCAGGTCGCCGGCCAACTCCAATAATTGCCGACAGCGGGGCAACGTTTCCTGGCCAGCGGCGGTGAGGCTGAGCTTGCGTGTGGTGCGCTGCATCAGGCGCGCGCCAACCCAGTCCTCCAGCTCTGCCAGGTAGCGCGACACCACCGGCCGTGAAAGCTGCAAATGATCCGCCGCTGCCGACTGGCTGCCCAGGTCGACGACGGTGACGAAAACGCGCATGGCGTTAAGACGGTCCATGATTTGCCCGGTTTCAGAAACAAACTATGTCCGAGCATCGCATTTTTTGTGACGGATCGGGCAACTAAGCTGTTGGGCATTGTTCTTCTGAAGGCTTTTCCCATGTCATTGTTCACTCCCTTGCGTGGCCTGTTGCTGGCTTGCATTACCCTGGCCGGCCCGGTGCGGGCTGCCGAACCTTTGCAACTGGACGTCTATAACCCAGGGCACGAGGCGATTTTCCCGGTCAGTTCGGTGATCGTCAGTGGTGAGCACGACGCCGTGCTGGTCGATGCCCAGTTCGGCAAGGCCCAGGCCGAACAGTTGGTGCAGCGCCTGCGGGCAGGCGGCAAACGCCTGACCAGCATCTACATCAGCCATGGCGATCCGGATTACTACTTCGGTCTGGATACCCTGACCCAGGCCTTCCCCGATGCCAAGGTGCTGGCTTCTGCCGCGACCGTTGCCCATATCCGGCAGACCATGGACGCCAAGCTGGCGTACTGGGGCCCGCAGATGGGCGCAGACAAACCGGCACGGCTGGTGCTGCCACAGGTACTGGAAGGCAATCGATTGACGCTGGAAGGGCAGGCCCTCGAGGTGGTTGGCCTTGACGGCCCGCAACCAGATCGCAGCTTTGTGTGGGTCCCGTCGATCAAGGCGGTGGTCGGTGGCGTGGTGGTGTCCGAGCACATTCACGTGTGGATGGCCGATACCCAGACGGCCAAGTCCCATGCCGACTGGCTCGGTACTTTGGCGCACATCGAAGCGCTGGCGCCGCGCACGGTGATCCCGGGGCATTACCTGGGGGGCAGCAGCCGCTCGTTGGAGGCTGTGCGTTTCACCGCAAACTACATACGTGACTTCGATGCCGAAGCGGCCAAGGCAAAAGACGCTGGCGCGCTGATCGAGGCCATGAAGCAACGTTACCCGGGCCTGGCCGATGAAAGCTCCCTGGAGCTGGGGGCCAAGGTCGCCAAGGGCGAGATGAAGTGGTAATTCCGTTCAATTGATGGAGAGTTTCCCATGAGCAAGATCGCAATCATCGGTACCACTGGCCGCGCTGGCAGCCAGTTGCTGGAAGAAGCCTTGCGCCGTGGTCACAGTGTGCTGGCCATTGCCCGTGACCCTTCGAAACTGGAGGGCCGGGACGGGGTGACCGTCAAGGCGGTGGATGCCAAGGACAGCGCGGCCCTGCAAGCTGCGGTCGCGGGTGTGGACGCTGTGCTGAGCGCAGCGCATTTCTCGACCATCGAGCCGCACGCAATCATCGAACCGGTCAAGCGGGCCGGGGTCAAGCGCTTGCTGGTGGTGGGCGGTGCGGGCAGCCTGCTGCTGCCTTCGGGGCACCGGGTGATCGATAGCCCGGACTTCCCGGAGGCCTACAAGGCCGAGGCCACTGCCGGGGTGCGTTTTCTGGAGGCGCTGCAACGGGAGCCGAACCTGGACTGGACCTTCCTGTCGCCGTCGGCGGAGTTCGTTGAAGGTGAGCGCAGCGGGCGGTATACGTTGGGCAAGGATCATCTGCTGATTGGCGCGGATGGCAAGAGCTGGATCACCTTTGCCGATTATGCGATTGCCATGATCGATGAACTGGAAAAGCCGGCGCATTCGCGGCAGCGGTTTACAGTCGGGTACTGAGTCGCCTGCTTCGCGGGCACGCCCGCTCCCACAGGTACTGCATAGCTTTCAAATCCTGTGCTGTACCTGTGGGAGCGGGCGCGCCCGCGAAAGGGCCGTCATAGGCTGGCCTGGTCCTCCAGCCAATCCAGCAACTCCAGCAACCCCGGCGGCAAGCTTCTCGCCTGGCTCACCAAATAATATGCCTTACCGGTCACCACCTTGAGCGCGAACGGCATGCACAGCCGCCCGCCGCGCAAGTCATCGCCAATCAGCGACCAGTCGCCGATGGCCACGCCCGTCCCCTGCGAGGCCATGGCCATTGCCATGTCCAGCGTCTCGAAATGCTGCTTGGGCCCATGAGTGGCCAGCGTGACCCCAGCTGCCTGTAACCACAACTGCCAGTCATGTTCATCCCGCGAGGGGTGCAGCAACATGTGCCGCGCCAGGTCGTCCACTTGCTGCAACGGTATCGGCCCCTCACGCAGCGACGGTGCGCACACCGGCGTCAGCTGTTCATCGAACAGTTTGCGTACGTGTAACCCATGGTTCGGCGCGTCGCCATATATCACCGCCGTATCGAAGCCCTCCCGGCGAAAGTCCACCCCGTGCTGCACCGTGGTGGTCAGTTCCACCGGCACATCCGGGCGCAATGCCTGCCACTCCATCAGGCGCGGCAGCAGCCAGCGCATCACGCAGGTCGGCGCCTTGAGCTGCAAGGTTGTGCTGCGTCCGCCCACCTCATGCACGCCTTGCTCGATCAATGCAAACACCTGCTGCACCCGTGGCAGCCAGTCCTGGCCTTCACGGGTCAGGCTTAGCCCGCGGGCCTGGCGCTGGAAAAGCGCATAACCCAGGTGCTCCTCCAGGGCCGCGATCTGGCGACTGACGGCGCCTTGCGTGATGTGCAGCTGTTGCCCGGCGCGGGTGAAGTTGCAGTGCTGGGCGGTCACCAGAAAGGTGTGCAGGGCGGGCAGGGGCGGTAGGCGTTTCATTGCGATAAGCCATGATTACAGGACATGGCTAGTATGTGTTTTTTTGCATTGTGGTGGTAGTCATGGGTTGGGTCCAATAAGCGCATAACCCAACCAGATTCATGGTGAACCCTGATGGCAACTTGCGGCGAAGTATTGGTCAAACTCCTTGAAGGCTATGGCGTGGACCATGTCTTCGGCATTCCCGGTGTACATACCGTGGAGCTCTACCGTGGCCTGGCGGGTTCGTCCATTCGCCACATCACCCCGCGCCACGAGCAGGGTGCCGGGTTCATGGCTGACGGCTATGCGCGCACCCGTGGCAAACCCGGGGTGTGCTTCATCATCACCGGCCCGGGCATGACCAACATCACCACTGCAATGGGCCAGGCCTATGCCGACTCGATCCCTATGCTGGTGATTTCCAGCGTGCAGTCCCGTGACCAGCTGGGCGGTGGCCGTGGCAAGCTGCACGAACTGCCCAACCAGGCAGCACTGGTGTCGGGGGTAGCAGCGTTTTCCCACACGTTGATGAGTGCGGCAGACTTGCCGCAGGTACTGGCCCGTGCATTTGCCGTGTTCGACAGCGCCCGGCCACGCCCGGTGCACCTCGAAATACCGCTTGATGTGCTGGTGGAGCCTGCCGACTTCCTGCTGCCGGGCCGGCCCGTACGCGGCAGCCGTGCGGGGGCTGCGCCGCAAGCCGTAACACAAATGGCCGAGCGCCTGGCCGGTGCCAAGCGGCCGTTGATCCTGGCCGGCGGTGGCGCGTTGGCAGCCGGTGCTGCCTTGGCTCGCCTGGCCGAACACCTTCAGGCACCGGTGGCGCTCACCATCAATGCCAAGGGTTTGCTGCCGGCCAGCCACCCGCTGCAGATTGGCTCTACCCAGTCGCTACCGGCTACACGGGCGCTGGTGGCAGAGGCTGACGTGGTGCTGGCGATTGGTACCGAACTTGCCGAAACCGATTATGACGTGACTTTCAAGGGTGGTTTCGAGATCCCGGGCAGCCTGCTGCGTATCGACATCGACCCGGACCAGACTGTGCGCAATTACCTGCCAGAGCTGGCGCTGGTGGCTGATGCCAAGCTCGCCGCCGAAGCCTTGCTCGGTGCTTTGCAGGCCCAGCCGCAACCGGTACGCGAAAGCACCTGGGGCGTGGCCCGTGTGGCCAGCTTGCGCCAGGCTCTGGCGGCAGGCTGGGACCAGCCAACATTGAGCCAGACGCGCTTGCTGAGCGCCATTCTCGAGCGCCTGCCCAACGCCATTCTGGTGGGGGACTCGACCCAGCCGGTATACACCGGCAACCTGACCCTGGACATGGATCAGCCACGTCGCTGGTTCAATGCTTCGACCGGCTACGGCACCCTGGGTTACGCGCTGCCAGCGGCCATGGGCGCCTGGCTCGGGAGCGCGGAGCAAATCGGCCAGCGTGCGCCTGCGGTGTGCCTGATTGGTGATGGCGGTATGCAGTTCACCCTGCCTGAGCTTGCCAGTGCGGTGGAGGCGCAGGTGCCGTTGATCGTGCTGCTGTGGAACAACCAGGGGTACGAGGAAATCAAGAAGTACATGGTCAACCGCGCAATCGAGCCGGTTGGCGTGGATATCCATACCCCGGATTTCATTGGCGTGGCGCGGGCGTTGGGCGCAGCGGCGGAGCAGGTGGCGGACGTGGCGCAGTTGCAGGCGGCACTGGGGCAGGCGGTGGAGCGCAAGGGGCCGACGTTGATTCAGGTTGATCAGAATCAGTGGCAAGGGACAGTTTCGGGTTGAAGTGAAGCTGTTGCCTGTGCCGGCCTCTTCGCGGGCTTGCCCGCTCCCACAGGTACAGCACAACTTTCAGAGTATGTGCAGCACCTGTGGGAGCGGGCAAGCCCGCGAAGAAGCCGGCACAGACAACACGAAGTCCTAGCCTGCAGTGGCTCTCAATCTGGCCACATCGCGAATCGGCGGCGCTCCATACAGCCTGCTGTACTCCCGGCTGAACTGCGACGGGCTTTCATACCCTACCCGGTAGGCGGCCACCGCCGCTTCAAGCCCGTCATTGAGCATCAACCGCCGCGCCTCTTGCAGGCGCAGTTGCTTCTGGTACTGCAACGGGCTCATGGACGTCACAGCCTTGAAACGGTGGTGCAAGGTCGAGGTGCTCAGGTTTACCTCACGGGCCAGGTCCTCGATACGCAAGGGCAGCTGGAAATTCTGGTTGAGCCAGGCGATGGCCTGGCAAACCCGGTGCGTCTGGCTGTTGGCCAAGGCGATTTCGTACAACCGGTAACCCTGTGGCCCGCGCAGCAGCCGGTAGAGAATCTCTCGGCGGAACAGCGGCGCCAGCATCGCGATATCGCGCGGGGTGTCCAGCAGGCGGATCAGCCGTAGCAGGGCGTCGAGCAGCGCTGCGTCGGTCTTGTCCACATACAGGCCGCGACCGGATGGCCGGTTGGGCACCAGCATCGGCCCGCTTTCGGCAATCAGCTGGCTGATCTCTGCCGGGTCCAGGTCCATGCGCAACCCCAGGCTGGGGTGCTCGGGGCTGGCGTCGAGCTTCACACCGCTTAGCGGCAAGGTTACCGACACCACCATGTAGTGCAACGGGTCGTAGGCGTACTGTTCGTCACCAAGGAACAGGCTCTTGCTGCCCTGGGCCAGGATGCACAGCGCGGGTTGTGCCAGGGTCGGTACCGAGCGCACGTTCTCGGTGTAGCGCACCAGGTACAAGTCATCAATAGCCGAGGCCGGGCCATGGGGGGCACCGGCATGTCGGCGGATCAGCTCCGCAAGCTCCTGGCGCTGCATTTCCAGGGTCGGATCGGTGGGTGTGGCTGTGGTCATGATGGCTTTCCTCTACTGACCGACGCAGCATAGGTTTGGGCAATGGCGGGCGCTAGTCGAAAGCTGCACGCCGATTGCCTGATCCTGCCGTTCTGCAGGATCAGGCAATCGGCGTGCAGTAATGGCCTAACGCGTCGCGCGGGAGAGCCCCTAACCTTGGCAGCCTGGCTTTTCTGTCCGCCTGCTTCAAGGAGATTGTGCAATGACCTTAAAACAACCGGTCACCCACCTTGCTTTCATCCGTGCCAGCAGCGGGCGCTCGGCGGAGCTGGGCGCACGCCTGCGTGACTTGCTCGAGCCCTCGCTGCGCGCACCGGGTTGCCTCAGTTTTACGGTGCAGCGCTCCCAGGCTGATGCCGACCTGTGGTTGCTCAGTGGCAGTTGGCAGGATCAGCAGGCGATGAGTGGCTACTTCGCTTCGCCGACCCTGGAAGTGTTTGGTGAACTGGTGCAGGCGCAGGTTGTCAGCAGCCTGGACTTGCATACCTTCGATTGAGGGTAAATGAGGTAAAGTGACGCCCTGTTCAACCAGGTGGATAGCAACATGGCACGTAGGGAATTCACTCATTTCGAAGCGGTATCGGCGATGGTGCCGGTGGAAGGTGGCGGCTATAACGCGGCCATTGCGGTCAAGGCCTTGAACATGGGCGGCGCACCGCGCTTTCACAAGGTGCTCGACGGCCAGGTGTTCAAGGGCGCCGTGGCTGCCGATGAAGCGGCCACGGCCGAGCTGCAGCGCCTGCAGGGCGTCAGCGAAGAGGGTGAGCTGATCTGGTGATCAGGCCGGTGGGCGGGCCATCTTGAACAGGTTGCCCAGCTCGAAGTAGTCCGCCGGGCCACCACCACGCAGGATCGGTTCGGCGGCAGCGGTGTCGTAGATGCCGTTTTTCAGCAGATGCTCGGCAATGTGCACTGCCACCACCTCACCCAGTATCAGCCAGCTCGGCACCGGTTCCTGGTCGGCACGTTTGAGCTGGATAATCTGGCTGACCTTGCATTCGAAGGCCACCGGGGTTTCGCCTACACGGGGCACGCTGACGACACGCGACGGCGTGGCAGTGAGGCCGCTCAACTCAAACTCGCTCACCTCGGCGCCAACGGGCGCGCAACTCTGGTTCATTTGCTCGGCCAGTGGGCGGGTGGCCAGGTTCCAGACGAACTCACCGGTCTGCTCGATGTTGTTCAGGCTATCTTTGCGCCCGACGCTGCAGAAACCGATGATCGGCGGGATGTAGTTGAAGGCGTTGAAGAAGCTGTAAGGCGCCAGGTTAAGGCGGCCTTCGCGGTCTTGCGAGGAGATCCAGCCGATAGGGCGGGGGCCGACGATGGCGTTGAACGGGTCGTGGGGCAGGCCGTGGCCTTTGGCAGGTTCGTAGTAGTACATCTGTGCTGGGCTTGTAGGCCCACCTCCTGGGTGACGAGGTGCCTAGTGTGCCAAGCCTGTGCCCGCCTGAAAATGATCAAGCCCGGCCAAGGCCGGGCTGGGTGCTCGTATCAGGGATCAGCTGATGCGGTGGGCGTTGGTGCGGTCGAAGCCGT
>NZ_JBIBGE010000019.1:0-70145 GCF_042956345.1 Pseudomonas sp. NPDC008258 | reverse complement strand
GCCGTCTTCGGCGAAACGCTGGCCGCCAGTGCGGTCGAAGCCGTCTTCGGCGAAACGCTGGCCGCCAGTGCGGTCGAAGCCGTCTTCGGCGAAACGCTGGCCGCCAGTGCGGTCGAAGCCGTCTTCGGCGAAACGTTGGCCACCGGTGCGGTCGAAACCGTCTTCAGCGAAAC
Source organism: Pseudomonas sp. NPDC008258 (assembly GCF_042956345.1). Lineage (NCBI taxonomy): Bacteria > Pseudomonadati > Pseudomonadota > Gammaproteobacteria > Pseudomonadales > Pseudomonadaceae > Pseudomonas > Pseudomonas sp. NPDC008258. The sequence continues at coordinate 69,972 of NZ_JBIBGE010000019.1, read as the reverse complement.
GTTGTCCACCGGTGCGGTCAAAACCGTCTTCAGCGTAGCTGGCGGACTGGCTTTGCACCGCGGCAAAACTGTGAGCGTTGGTGCGGTCGAAGCCATCTTCGGCGAAGGCGCCAACTGCGAAAACCGAGAGGGCCAAGGTGAGGATCAGTTTGTTTTTCATGGTCGTTGCTCCAAGGGGTCGTGAGTTGTTTGTTTCTATGGGGTTAATGCTACGCCGATTAATTTGATTAAAAAGCGCAAAAAGTAGCGTTAAGAAATCGAATTTATCGATGTATGTGGGTGCTTATACCGTGAATCAGGCTGTTGCCTGGCTCAGGGGGCGTCGACGCATGCGCCAACGTTCTGCCAGCCATTGCAGCTTGATAGGGGTGAATTAATGGGGCGTTAAGAAGGAAAAATCTTACGGAGATGGCTGGTGAACGTATTTTTCATCTATCACCAACCGATTTTTCAGACGTCGCTCAGCACCATCGCCGCACCTCAAACTGGAGCGGCACAACAATGAACAAACTTCCGCAAATCACCTTGGCCTTCTGGGTCATGAAGATCTGCGCTACTACCCTTGGCGAGACGGCAGGCGACTTGTTGTCGATGACGTTGAATGTGGGCTATGCCGTCAGCTCGCTGATGCTGATCAGCGTGTTCCTGCTGACGTTGCTCGGCCAGCTCTACTCGCGCCGCTACCACCCGATGCTGTATTGGCTGGTGATCCTCTCCACCAGCACTGCTGGCACCACCATGTCCGACTTCATGGACCGCACGCTCGGCCTGGGTTATGCCACGGGGTCGGCCGTGCTCATCGGTATCCTGCTGCTGACCTTCCTGGTCTGGCGCCTGAGCGGCAACCCGCTGGATGTAACCCGTATCAAGAATCGCTCGGGCGAGTTGTTCTACTGGGTGGCGATCCTGTTTTCCAACACGCTTGGCACCGCCCTGGGCGACTACCTGGCCGATGATTCGGGGCTTGGTTTTGCTGGCGGCGCATTGCTGATCGGCAGCGCCATCGCATTGGTGGTAGTGGCCCGCTACTGGACGCGCATCCCGGGTGTGGTGCTGTTCTGGGTAGCGTTCGTGCTAACCCGCCCGTTTGGCGCCACCTTGGGCGACTTCCTTACCAAACCTCACGAAAAGGGCGGCCTGGACTTCGGCACGATCGGTTCGTCGGCAGTGCTGGGCGGGGTATTGCTGGTACTGGTGCTGATGGCCAGCTGGTACCAGCGCCGTGAGCCACGTCAGGCGTTGGAGATGTCCTGAGTGTTGATGCGGTAACGGGTACTGCGGCCCCCGCCTGGCAACCGGACCAGGCAAGCCTTGTCGAGCAGATCGGTAAGGTGGCGGGTCGCAGTGGCCTTGGATACCTTCGCCACTGCCTGGTATTGCGTCGCGTTGATGCCGTCTTCGAAGCCGCGCGGCCCACCATCGAGTAACCGGTTGAGCACCTTGACCTGTTCGGGCAGCAAGCCATCTGCCCGATGCGCCTGCCAGAACCTGGCCTTTGCCAGTATGCGGTCGATGTTTACCAGTGCCTGTTCAAGGCTGCGTAGCAGGGTGGCGAGAAACCAGTTCAGCCACCGGGTGATATCCAGGCCGCCTTTCTGGCTGCTTTCCAATACCTGGTAATAGCCGGTCCTGTCGTCAAGGATGCTGGCGGACATGGCATAGAAGCGAATGGCCTGGCGCTCGCCTTGGGCCAGGGCCAGGTCGGTGATCGCTCGGGTCAGCCGACCATTTCCATCGTCAAATGGATGCAGCGTGACAAACCAGAAGTGGGCAATGCCGGCACGCAGCAGCGGGTCCAGGTTGGTGGTATCGCGGCTCTCGGCAAACCAGGCGAGAAATTCGGCTAGCTGGGTTTCGAGGCCGTCACGCGGTGGCGCCTGAAAGTGCACGGTGGGCTTGTCGAGGCGGCCGGAAATTACCTGCATGGGCACTTCATCACGCAACTGCCCGACCAGAACCGCTTTGCTCAAGGTGGCTTGTTCACGCGGGAACAACCACTGGTGCCAGTTGAACAGCCGTTGCAGGCTTAGCGGTTGGTCATACCCTTGCGTTGCATCCAGCATCAGTTCGGCCAGCCCCTCGCTGCGGGCATTGGTTGCCCCCTGTTCCTCGATGCCCAGCCTGCGAGCGAGGGAAGAGCGCACCGAGCCCACATTCAACTGTTCTCCTTCGATTGCCGAGGAGGTGACAATGTTCTGCAGCAATGTGTCGAGGATGTTCTGGCACTCGCTCAACTCATCGACGCTGCCAATCTTGCCCAGCAAGCGGCCTTGCATATCTATGCAGTTACGCAGCAGCGGGGTAAGGGCTTCGTTTTGCCAGGTGAAGTTTGGCCAGTCAGGCTGCTGCCAGATCCACAAGGGGCTGTTCATGATAGTTGCCAATCCATCCAGTGAGCCGAATAAGCCGACTATTCGGCTCATCCAGTGAGCCGAATAATAGCGCTATTCGGCTCATCTTGTGAGCCGAATAAGGCTGTCAATCGGCTCACAAGTTACTGGTTGTCATGAAAAAGGGGCGCCCGATGCAACGGAGCGCCCCTTTCGGTACTACCGACCCAGCGTCAGTCAGTAGTAATCCGCGAGTGCTGCTTGGTGTCCTTCATGGTCGCGTAAACCAGCAGCGAACAGGCGATACAAGCGGTGACGTACCAGTAGAAGCCGCTCTCCATACCAGCGCTTTTGAACCACAGAGCCACGTACTCGGCGGTGCCGCCAAAGATCGACACGGTCAGGGCGTACGGCAGGCCCACGCCCAGGGCGCGGATTTCCGTCGGGAACAGCTCGGCCTTGACCACAGCGTTGATCGAGGTGTAACCGCTGACGATGATCAGCGCCGCCATGATCAGGAAGAACGCGCCCCACCAGGTCTGGATGGTGTGCAAGGTGCTGAGGATCGGCACGGTGAACAGGGTGCCGAGCACACCAAAGGCGATCAGGATCGGGCGACGGCCGATCTTGTCGGACAGGCCACCGATCACCGGTTGCAGGCACATGAACAGGAACAGTGTGGCGGCCGAGATGGTGGTCGAGTCGCTGATGCTCATACCCACGGTGTTGACCAGGTACTTTTGCATGTAGGTGGTGTAGGTGTAGAAGGCCAGGGTGCCGCCCATGGTCAGGCCGACCACGGTCATCAGCTCCTTGGGGTGGCGCAGCAGGGTGCGCATCAGGCTTCCCTTGGCCTTTTCCTTCTTGGTGAACGAGGCGGTTTCTTCCATGCCACGGCGCAGGTAAAGGGCAACCACTGCGCACAGCGCACCGATCACGAATGGCACGCGCCAGCCCCAGGCATACAGCTGCTCGGTGGTCAGGGTCTGTTGCAGGATAATCAGTACCGCCAGGGCAATAAGCTGGCCAGAGATCAGGGTCACGTACTGGAAGCTTGAGAAGAAGCCACGGCGGTCCTTGCTGGCCATCTCGCTGAGATAAGTGGCCGAGGTGCCGTACTCGCCACCCACCGACAGGCCTTGAAGCAGGCGTGCGATCACCAGCAGGACAGGTGCGGCGACACCGATGGTTTCGTAGCCCGGGGTCAGGGCAATGACCAGCGAGCCTGCGCACATCAGCAGCACCGAGGCCATCAGCGCAGCCTTGCGGCCTTTGCGGTCGGCGTAAAGGCCCATCAGCCAGCCACCGATCGGGCGCATGAGGAAGCCCACGGCGAAGATCGCAGCGGTATTGAGCAATTGTGCGGTGGAGTCACCGGCCGGGAAGAAGGCCTTGGCGAAGTACAGCGAGAATGCGGCGTAGACGTACCAGTCGTACCATTCGACCATGTTGCCGATGGACCCGCTGAAGATCGACTTCAGGCGGCTGGCGGTGGTTTTTTCTGCGGCAGGCGCGGTGGCCGCCCCAGCGGGCAGGGAGGTGGCGTTATCCATCAGGGATACCTTCTCGTTGTTTTTGTGGAGCGCGCCGTGGCGCAGCTTGCACAGGTGATTGCAGAAGGTGTGCCAAATGGGTGCGTGATGATCCATATGGGGGCGCGTTGCACCCCTTCGCGGGCATGCCCGCTCCCACAGGGACCGCGCAATCCCTGTTGTTCAACATTTCGGTGTGGGAGCGGGCGTGCCCGCGAAAGGCTGCAACGCAGCCCCAAAAAAACCTGGCTATGAGCGGTTTTTTGCTCGTCGGCTTGGGGTGGTAGGCGGATTTCCGCTCATTCGCGCCCGACAAAATCCTCCCGCACCAATCCGTGCCGCTGCATCTTTTCGTTCAGCGTCCGCCGCGGTAGCTGCAATGCCTCCATCACCGCACTGATCGCTCCCCCATGCTGACGCAGCGCCGCGCGCAAGCACTGCGCCTCGAATGCTTCCATCTGCTCACTCAGCGACTGCCCGGCAGGTGCCACCTCGATGTTCGGCGAACCCAGCCCCAGTGCATGCCGCTCTGCCGCGTTAGCCAGCTCACGCACATTGCCTGGCCAGTCATGCGACAGCAGCTGCGCCAGTTGTGCCCCCGAAAGCGGCGGTGCGGCACGCCCAAGCTTGTCGCCAGCGGCACGGGCAAAGTGCTCGAACAGCAGTGGAATGTCCTCACGCCGCTCGCGCAGTGGCGCCAGGCGCAACTCGGCCACATTCAGGCGGTAGGCAAGGTCTTCACGGAAGCGCCCTGCACGAGCCTCTTCGAGCAGGTCCGGCTTGGTCGCGGCAATGATCCGCAGATCGATGCTGATGCTCTGGTTGGCCCCCAGTCGTTCCAGTTTCTGTTCCTGGATTACCCGCAACAGTTTGGCCTGCTGGGCCAGCGGCATGCTCTCGATTTCGTCGAGGAACACCGTGCCACCATTAGCGTACTCCAGCTTGCCGATGCGCTTGCCCTGGGCGCCGGTAAACGCGCCGCTCTCATGGCCAAACAGTTCCGCCTCGAACAGCGATTCGGGGATGGCTGCGCAGTTGAGGGCAACGAAAGGCTTGTCGGCGCGAGGGCCGAAATCGTGCAGGCAACGGGCCACGCGTTCCTTGCCACTGCCAGTTTCGCCACGGATCAGCACGTTGACCGGCAGGCTGGCCAGATCCAGTACCTGCCGGCGCAGCTGTTGCAGGCCTTGAGACATGCCCAGCAGGGTGTTTTCCAGGCGTGACTTGAGGTCGGCCTGTTCATGCAGGCGGCGGTTTTCCAGTACCAGTTGACGCTTTTCCAGCGCCCGGCGCAGGCTGCCCAGCAGGTGCTGTGGGGTAAACGGCTTTTCCAGAAAGTCATAGGCCCCGCCACGCATGGCGTCCACCGCCATCGGCACATCGCCGTGGCCGGTCAGCAGAATCACCGGCAGGTCGGGGTCGTCTGCCTGCAGGCGTTCGAGCAGTTGCAGGCCGCCCATGCCTGGCATGCGCACATCGCTGATGATCACCCCGGGGAAGTGCTGCGGCAGCTGTGCCAGGCACGCTTCGGCGCGGTCGAACAGCTGCACGCTGAAGCCCGACAGGCTCAGCCACTGCTCAACCGCAGTGCGGATACTGGCTTCATCATCGACGACGATTACTGAATTCAACATACAGGCTCCAGATCGCGGGGCAGGGTAAGGCTCAGGCGCGCGCCGCCAGGCAGGTTTTCGGCCTGCAACTGGCCGCCGGCCTCGTGGACGATGCCGTAGGAAATGGCCAGCCCCAGCCCCAGCCCTTCACCCACCGGTTTGGTGGTAAAGAACGGGTCGAAGACCTTGGCCAGATCAGCCTCGGCGATACCCCCGCCCGAGTCCAGTACGCTCAGGCGCCACAGCTCGCCATCAGGTTCGATGCGGACCTCCAGGCGTTTGTAGCGCTTGTCGGCCATGGCGTCGAGGGCATTGCGCAGCAGGTTGATGAGTACCTGCTCCAGGCGAATGGCGTCGCCGCGCACCCAGGCCGGGCGTGCCAGGTACAGGGCCACCTCCACTTCTTCGCTGCGGATGCGGGTTTCCAGCAGGTGCAAGGCCTGGTCGACCACGGTGGCCAGGTCAAGGCGCTCGCGCAGGCCCACCGGGCTGTTGCGGGCAAAGGTTTTCAGGTGGCTGGTGAGTGCGGCCATGCGCGTGAGCATTTGCTCAAGCGGTTCCAGGGCCTGCCGCGCTTCGTCATGCCGGCCGTGGTCGAGCAGCAGGCGCAAGGTTTCCAGTTGCATGCGTTGGGTGGTCAGCGGCTGGTTGATTTCGTGGGCCATGGCTGCCGACATCTGGCCGAGGGCGGCCAGTTTGGCCGATTGCACCAGGCCCTCCTGCGCGGTACGCAGCTCGCGGGTGCGCTCTTCGACCTGGCGCTTGAGCTCTTGCCGGCTGCGCTGGCGCAGCCGGGCCAGGCGCAGGCGCTGGCTGACGAACAGGGCGGCGAACACCAGGCTCAGCCACACGGCCGCGGCGCCCAAGGCAGCATTGCGGCCATCGGCGGCCACCTGCGGCTTGCGCAGCAGGTGCAAGGTCCAGCTTTCACCTTCCAGTGGCAGGCTCTCCCACAGGTATTGAGCACTACCCTCCGGGCCTTGCACGCGGCTAAGGGTGCTGTACTCGGCAAAACGGGTAAGCACCTGATGCTGCAAGGGCACCAATGGCTGCTTGTCGTATTGGCGGGTCTCGGCCAGCTCGGCACGGTCAGCGCCACTGAGTGGCTGCAGCTCGCGATAGCGCCAGCCGTCCTGGTTGGCGATGAAGGTGATGCCGCGGGCGTCGCTGACCAGCAGGATGTCGCTGCCCTGGCGCCATTCGCGCTCCAGCTCGGGGAACTCCAGCTTGACCACCATGGCGCCGAGGAAGCGGCCATGCTCGTCATTTACCGCGCTGGCAAGGAAGTAGCCCGGCACGCCACTGGTTACGCCCACGGCGTAGAAGCGGCCACTGCCCTGGCTGCGGGTTTGCTTGAAGTAGGGGCGGAAACCGTAGTTGGAGCCGACGTAGCTGCTGGGCAGCCGCCAGTTGCTGGCGGCGATGGCCAGGCCGGTGCGGTCGAGCAACTCCAGGGTGGAAGAATTGGCGGCGCCGTTGATGCGCTCAAGCTTGCGGTTCAGGGCGTCCTGTACCTGTTCGGTAACCGGGCCGCGCAGGGCGGCGATCAGCTCCGGGTCCAGTGCCAGCACAGCGGGCAGGGCGCGGTAGCGGTCGATCAGGGTGTGCAGGGCATTGGCGTACAGGCCCAGTTGTTGGCTGGCACGCTGGGCGTCATCTTCCATGGCCTGGCGCTTGGCCTGGTGCATGGCCCAACCGGCACTGAGCGCGGTGCCCAGCAGGATGAGCAGGGTGATCAGCCCCAGACGCAGGGCGCGAAAGGAAAAGGGCATCGGGGCGGATCCGGAAGATTGGGATATCAGGGCCGGCCTCTTCGCGGGCTTGCCCGCTCCCACAGGATATTCACAGCCCAATGGATCTGTGCAGTACCTGTGGGAGCGGGCAAGCCCGCGAAAGGGCCGGTACAGGCGACCTTACGGTTACAGCAGTTCGAAGCTCTGCTGCTGCACCGCCTGGGAATCCAGCCCTACCTGGACATTGAACTCCCCTGGCTCGGCAACCCGCTGCAACTGGCCATTGTAGAACTTCAGGTCGTCCTCGCTGATGCGGAAGGTCAAGGTTTGCGACTCGCCAGGCTTCAGCATCAGTTTCTGGAAGTTCTTCAGTTCCTTGACCGGGCGGCTCATCGATGCCGACACATCCTGCAGGTACAGCTGCACCACGGTTTCGCCTGCTACCTTGCCGGTATTCTTCACCGTCACCTTGGCTTCCAGGTTCTCACCGCGCTTGAGGTCCTTGTTCGAGAGCTTCAGGCCCGACAGCTCGAAGCTGCTGTAGCTCAGGCCATAGCCGAACGGGTACAGCGGGCCGTTTGGCTCTTCGAAGTACTGCGAGGTGTAGTTGCCCGGCTTGCCCGGCGTGAACGGCCGGCCAATGCGGGTGTGGTTGTAGTACATCGGGATCTGCCCGACGGAGCGCGGGAAGGTGATGGCCAGCTTGCCGGACGGGTTGTAGTCGCCAAACAGTACATCGGCAATGGCATTGCCACCTTCGGTGCCGGCGAACCAGGTTTCGAGGATGGCGTCAGCCTGCTCGCGTTCCCAGCTGATCGAAAGCGGTCGGCCGTTCATCAGCACCAGTACCAGCGGCTTGCCGGTGGCCTTCAGGGCCTTGATCAGCTCACGCTGGCTGGCGGGGATTTCCAGGGTGGTGCGGCTGGACGACTCGTGGGACATACCGCGCGATTCGCCGACCACGGCCACGACCACGTCGGACTGCTTCGCCGCCTTGACGGCTTCGTCGATCAGGACCGCAGGTGGGCGCGGGTCGTCGACGATTTCCGGGGCATCGAAGTTGAGGAAGTTCAGGTAATCGAAAATCGCCTTGTCGCCGGTGACGTTGGACCCTTTGGCGTAGACCAGCTTGGCCTTGCCCTCCACGGCGCGGCGCAGCCCTTCGCGCACGGTCACCGAGTGCACCGGTTTACCGTCGGCAGCCCAGCTGCCCATCATGTCGATCGGGGCATCGGCCAACGGGCCGACCAGGGCGATGGTGCCGGCCTTCTTCAGTGGCAGGGTCTGGTTGTGGTTCTCCAGCAGTACCAGGCTGCGGCGTGCCACGTCGCGCGCGGCGTCGCGGTGCAGGCGGTCGTTGCCGTAGTAGTCTTTCAGGTCGGTTTCGGCCTTGCCGATGCGTACGTACGGGTCCTTGAACAGGCCCATGTCGTACTTGGCACCCAGCACTTCACGTACCGCCTGGTTGAGCTCGGCCTGGGTCACTTCGCCAGACTTCAGCAGGCCTGGCAGCTCTTCGCCATACAAGGTGTCGTTCATGCTCATGTCGATGCCGGCCTTGATCGCCAGCTTGGCGGCTTCGCGGCCATCACGGGCTACGCCGTGGCGGATCAGCTCCTGGATGGCACCGTGGTCGCTGATGGTCACGCCCTTGAAGCCCCACTCCTTGCGCAGCAGGTCGTTCATCAGCCAGGTATTGGAGGTGGCCGGCACGCCGTTGATCGAGTTCAGCGCCACCATTACCCCGCCGGCACCGGCGTCGAGCGCCGCGCGGTAGGGTGGCAGGTAGTCGTTGTACATTTTCGGCAGGCTCATATCGACGGTGTTGTAGTCGCGCCCGCCTTCCACTGCGCCATACAGGGCGAAGTGCTTGACGATGGCCATGATGCTGTCGGGGTTGGCCGGGCTGCTGCCCTGGAACGAGCGCACCATCACCTGGCCGATTTTCGAGGTGAGGTAGGTGTCCTCGCCGAAGCCCTCACTGGTACGGCCCCAGCGCGGGTCGCGGGCGATATCGACCATGGGAGCGAAAGTCATGTCCAGGGCGTCGGCCGAGGCTTCGATGGCTGCGGTGCGGCCGACCTTGGCAACAGCGTCCATGTCCCAGGTGGCGGCCATGCCCAGGCCGATCGGGAAGATGGTGCGCTCGCCATGGACGGTGTCGTAGGCGAAGAACATCGGGATCTTCAGGCGGCTGCGCATGGCAGCGTCCTGCATCGGCCGGTTTTCAGGCGCGGTGCGCGAGTTGAAAGTGCCACCGATACGGCCAGCGGCGATTTCCTCGCGGATCTTTTCGTGTGGCATTTCCGGGCCGATGCTGATCAGGCGCAACTGGCCGATTTTTTCGGCTTCGGTCATCTGGCTGATCAGATGGTCGATGAACGCCTGCTTGTCCTGCAGGGGCGGGGCGGTGGGGGTGGCGAGGGCCACCTGACTGGCAAGGCCCATGGCCAGGCCCAGCAAAGACAGTTTCATCATCAATTCCGTTGTGGGGCCTGTGCCGTATCCAGGGTGATACGCGCGCGGCCGAAGTTTTCAGGCGGCTATTGTTGTACGATTCGCAGGCTTACTTTCCAGCAGCGGATTATGCCTGAATATGTCGCCTGCGGATGAAGCCCCGAATGCCGGGACAACAACTATAAGAACGCCCAAGAGACCGACGGCATGACCCCCTTCGACGAGTACCATCAACGGCAGATTGCCGAAGCGATTGCCCGTGCCGAACGGCGCACCGATGCCGAACTGGTGACCGTGCTGGCGCGGCGTGCCGACGATTACGCCTATTGGCCGCTGTTCTGGGCTGCCGTGCTGGCACTGGCGGTGCCAGGCCTGTTGCATTGGCTGCTGGGGTGGCCCAGCGTGCGTGGCTTGCTGGTCGCCAACGTGCTGCTGTTCGTCGGCCTGTGCCTGCTGCTGCGTCAGCCGCGCCTTGCCGGCTGGATGATCCCCCGAGCCCTGCGCCGCTGGCGCGCCTCCAGGCTGGCTCGCCAGCAGTTTCGCGAGCAGAACCTGCACCGCACCGCAGGCGCAACCGGCGTGCTGATTTTCGTCAGCGAAGCGGAGCGGCATGTGGAGATCCTGGTTGACTGTGGTATCGAGCACTATCTGGATGTCGCCGCCCGGGCGGCCATCGTCGCCCGCTTTACCGAACAGGTGCGTCAGGGGCGGACCTTGCAAGGTTTTGTCGAGTGCATCGATGCCTGCGGCGAGTTGCTCAGCGAACACGTGCCGCCTACCCATGCCCGCAACGAGTTGCCCAACCGGCTGGTGATCCTCGACTGAAGAATAATGCAGCCTTGCTGGGGACCCTGTGGGAGCGGGCGTGCCCGCGAACACCGGCGAAGCCGGTGCCAGGCACCGTGTCGCCTGTTTCGCGGGCACGCCCGCTCCCACAGGGTACTTGGGGCGCGTTAGAATATGCGTTCCGCTACTTAAGGCCCTTTTCATGTCCGCCAGTACTTCCGCCCCCTCCGCGCCGGATGCGCGCGCTCAGTTTCTCGACCTGCTGAACGCCGCCCTGCACGGCGACACATTGGTCAAACTGGTGCTGGCGCGCCATGTCGGTGCCGACCAGACCTTGCAACGGGTCATCGCCAAGCCGCTGCAGGTCAAGGGCCAGGCATGTCTGTCGCTGGTCTACCGTCACCAGACCCGCGACATCACCCGCAACCTGCCGCTGGATCAGGCGCAGGCGCTGGTGGCCGAACTGCTGCCGGACAGCTTCCGCAACGCCCACCTGTTCGATGCTGACGGCGAGGTGCAGCTGACGTTCAGCAAGAAGGGCAAGCCGATGCTGCAACGTCACGGCGCGCAGGCGCAACGCGAGGCAACGGCGAGCAGCGGCCATGACCGCGAGAAGAAGCGCTACCTGGATTTGTCGAGGCCGTTCCTGCGTGACCTTGGCGTGACCGATGCACAAGGTGCATTGATCCCGTCCATGTCGCGCAAGTGGAAGCAGATCAACAAGTTCATCGAGGTATTCGATCACGCCCTGGCCAGTGCGACGGTACCTGCGCAGCAGGCACTGCGGGTGGCCGACTTCGGCTCAGGCAAGGGCTACCTGACCTTTGCCATGCATGACTACCTCAGCAACAGCCTGGGCCGCGAGGCACAGGTCACCGGTGTTGAACTGCGCCAGGACATGGTCGACTTGTGCAATGCCGCTGCTTCGCGCCTGGAGCACCTGGGCCTGGAATTCCAGTGCGGTGATGTACGCAGCGTCGTGCCCGAGGCCATCGAAGTGATGATCGCCCTGCATGCGTGTGATATCGCCACTGACTACGCCATCCACACCGGTATCCGCTGCAACGCCGCGATCATCATGTGCTCGCCGTGCTGCCACAAGCAGATCCGCCCGCAACTGCACAGCCCGGGGTTGCTGCAACCCATGCTGCAATACGGCCTGCACCTGGGCCAGCAGGCCGAAATGCTCACCGACAGCCTGCGCGCGCTGTACCTGGAAGCCTGCGGTTACGAGACCAAGGTGTTCGAGTTCATCTCGCTGGAACACACCAACAAGAACAAGATGATTCTTGCGGTGAAGCGGCAGAAGGCGGGGGGCAACGAGGCGTTGCTGGAGAAGATTGGCCAGCTCAAGGCGTTCTATGGGGTGCAGGAACATTGCCTGGAGACGTTGCTGCGGGCGGATGGGTTGCTTTAAAAGCAACCCAGCAAGCCTGTTGGCAGCGCTCCTGCCAGTGAGCGTGCTAGCCTCGAGCGGCTGGTAACTCGATCGCCAGATTTGCCGGCCCCAGCGGATGCGTACTGGCATCAAAGAAATGCAACTGCGTCCCCGCCAAATCTCCAAACCGATCAACAAAATGCTGCTTCTGGTTGATCACCGAGGCCTCGCTCAACGGCCTGATGGCAATCGACAGGTGCTGCGGCCGGGCCTGTCGGATGGCTTCGAGCAGGTGCTGGTCGCTGTTGTCCAGGTGCTGCCCGAACAGACATAGCCCTTTGCTCTCCTGTGCCAGTTGCCCAAGGCACCAGCTCAAATAATCGGAGTGACGGATGGCCCGCAGTTTTTCATCGCTACGGTCTTCATTCACGAACAGCGGTACTTCACCGGGTATATTCACGGCAAAGCCGTCAAGCAGTTCGGCGTTGTCGGCGCTGCGCTGGCGGGTGGTGCCATCGGGCAGCTTCAGCAGGTGCAGGCCACCATGCAGGTGCAGTACCCGGGTGCCTTCGGTGCGGGTGCGGCGTACGTCGAAGAAACCTTGCTCGTCGAACAGTTCGGCAAAGCCTTGCGGAGCGTGTTGCACGGCCCACGGCAACAGCAGGTCGTAGTTGCTGGTGTAGACGCTGCGGTAACCGCGCAGGGCCTGGTTGAGCGTTGCCAGGGTGGCTGACGGCAGCAGCGGCCACGGAAGGTGCACCGTGCGCACGGCGTGGATCAACGCTTCCTTGATCGAGTAATAGCGGTTCAGCGGTGCGGTGGAGTTGATGGCCAGCGCAGCGTTGGCGCGCACGGTGGTGTTGAGGGCGCTGAGTACGGGTTCGAACAGTTCCGTGCCCAAGGACTTGAACAGGGCCTGGTCACTGACCGCCAGGCCTTTCTTGCGGCCTGCGCGTTGTGCTTCCTCATATAGCGAGAAGTAGCCGAACGGCTTCCACACTGCGCGACTGGCGCCGTTGCCCAGCAGCAGGGCATCGCAGGGATGGCGGGCGGCGAGTTCTGGCCAGGGGGTGAGGGTGGCGTCAAGTGCAGGCATGCTGGAGTCCGTTGGGTGGAGCGGGGAGCGGGGGCGACTTTAGCACGTGATGCAAGGCGTGCGAGGGTTTGTGTCGGGGCAAAGGCATTGTGTTCCCAGCACTGGCCCTATCGCCGGCAAGCCAGCTCCCACAGGTACGGCACAGCCATGAGCCTTGCGTCGCACCTGTGGGAGCTGGCTTGCCGGCGATAGGGCCAGTGGCAATAAAACACTTCTTCATCCCTGTTCGGCAACTGGCACGCTGCGGTTGCGGTTACGCCAAACCCGATACGCCCGAATCCCCGCCCGCACCGAGCCGAACAGCAGCTTGTCTTCCATCTCCCGCGCCATCCCGGAGCGCACCAGCATGCGCAAGAAAGTGCCGCGGGCGCGTGCGATGGCAAAGAAGATGCCCTGCGCCGCCAGGGTGTCGCGTACCTCGCGCAGGGCAGCAATGCCGCTGACGTCAATGTTGGTGACCGCTTCGGCATCGAACAGCACGGCCTTGGGCTGATCCTGGCTTTGCACGGCTTCGAGCAAACGCATCTTGAAGTAGTCGGCGTTGAAGAACAGGATCGCGTCGTCGAAGCGGTATACCACCAGGCCCGGCACGGTGCGGGCGTCCTTGAATTTGCGGATGTCGACCTGGCCTTCGGTGCCCGGTAGCCAGCCCAGCACGGCATCGGTGGGCTGGTAGATGCTGTACAGCAGGCGCAGGATCGCCAGGGTTACAGCAAACACGATACCAGGCAGCACACCCAGCCCCAGCACGCCGACCGTGGTCAGCAGGCACAGCCAGAACTCGAAGCGGCTCAGGCGGCGGATGCGCCCCAGCGACTTGATATCGATCAGCCCCCAGCCGGCCATCAGCAGCACAGCACCCAATGCTGCCTGTGGAATCCACGCCATCGGTGCGGTGAAGAACAGCAGGATCAGGGCGATCACCAGCGCAGCGATGATACCCACCAGCTGGCTTTTACCCCCGACCATGTCATTGACAGCGGTGCGTGAGTCGGCGCCGCTGATGGCAAAACCCTGGGAGACCCCGGCTGCCAGGTTGCTCACGCCCAGGGCGACGAATTCATGGTTGGCGTTGATCGCATAGCCGTGCCGTGCGGCAAAGCTGCGGGCAGTGAGCATGGCGCTGCAGAAACTGACGGTGGCGATACCCAGGGCGTCCCGCAACAGGCTTTTCATTTCTGCCAGATTACTGTGCGGCCAGGCCAGTTGCGGAATGCCGGCAGGCACCGGGCCGAGGATGGCGACGCCAAAGCGGTCCAGGCCAAACAGGCCGACCAGCAACATGAACAGCGCCACCACGGTTAGCGCTGCGGGTAGGCGCGGGTAGCGCCGGGGCAGCCAGATAAGCAGGCCCAGGGCGGCCAGGCCGATCAGCAACGTGACCCAATGGATTTCACCCAGGCGCTGGAGGAAGTTGACCAGGCTGAGGATAAAACCGTCGCCTTCGATCTTGAACCCTACGACCTTGGACAGCTGTCCGGCGATCAGGCTCAGGCCGATGCCATTGAGGTAGCCGATCAGGATCGGCCGTGAGAAGAAGCTGGCGATGAACCCGGCACGGGCCAGGCCCGCCGCGATCAGCATCACCCCGACCAGCACGGTGACGATCACCGACAGTTCGGCAATGCGCTGCGTGTCGCCCAGGGCCAGCGGCGCCACGGCCCCGGCGATCATCGCGCAAGTGGCGGCGTCGGGGCCGACCATCAGCTGGCGCGAACTGCCGATCAACGCATAGACCATCATGGGCAGCACGCAGGCGTAGAGGCCGTACTGCGGCGGCAGGCCGACGATCTGTGCGTAGGCAATGGCGATGGGGATCTGGATGGCTGCGACCGAAAGCCCGGCCTGCAAATCGGCATGCAGCCATTCGCGGCGGTAGTGCAACAGGTTGGCAAGGCCCGGTAGCCAGCGGGAGAGAAACATGTGTCGTCCTTTCGAAATGCTTCACGTAACCATCTACGCATTGAAGCGGATCGACAGGCAATTGGCCATGGGCCGGGTCAAACCGGGGGGGGCTAAAACGAAAAAAGGAGCCAAGGCTCCTTTTGACTGCGATGACGTTACCGGAACGCCATGCGGGAATGCGGTGTGGAGCGGGTAGAGGGAATCGAACCCTCAACTAAAGCTTGGGAAGCTTTCGTTTTGCCACTAAACTATACCCGCGTCTGCGCAGCACTTTTTACCAGAACCTTCCACGAATTAGAAGCCCAAGTTATAAAAAAAGCTTGTCGGCACCCTGTGGCCTGCGGGTATCTGCCAAAGGGCGCCGAGCTGCTCAGATGGCCAATGCATGCTGCCCCTGTTGTACTTGCTGGTAGCGATGGCGGGTTTCACGCACGGTAGGCTTGAGGAAACCGAGCAGGACGCTGCGAGTATCTTCACAGGCAGTTTTATTTTCCATGTCCAGGAAGTGGCCAGCGTCACGGATCACGCTGAACTGGCTCTTGCCCACATGCTTGCCGAACTGCCGGGCATCTTCGACCGTGGTGTACTCGTCGCGGTCACCGTTGACGAACAGTACCGGGATGTCGATATTGCGCGCGCCCTGCAGCGCTCGCTCCAGGTCGTGTTGCAGCACCTCGTTGATGTGGAAGTGCATCTGCGCATACTCGTGGCTGTCCAGGCTGCTGACGTGCCGGTAGTTGAAGCGTTTGAACAGTGACGGCAGGTGCTTGCCGATGGTGTCGTTGACCAGGTTGCCGACCTGATACCGGTCGCAGGCAGCCAGGTACTGGCAGCCACGGTCCAGGTAGTCGCGCATCGGCTCGTTGATCACCGGCGAGAACGAACTCACCACTGCTTTCTTCACGCACCGTGGCTGGTGCGCCAGCGCCAGCAGCGTGCTTGCGCCACCCCACGAGAACGACATTACGTGGTCTGCCTGGAAGTGCTCGATCAGCTCAAGCAGGATATGCGCCTCGGTCTCCTTGCTGATCAGGCGTTCCTGGCGGTTGTGCGGCTTGGACTTGCCGGCATACGGCTGGTCGAACAGTACTACGTTGAACTGCGGGTGCAGGTTACGTACCGTTTGGGCGAACGAGGCGGTGGTAGCCAGCGAGCCATTGATCAGGATGATCGTATTCTCGGCCGCTTCCGCGCGATAGAACTCCGTGTAAACCCGATACTGACCTTGGATATCAAGTACAGCAATTTCTGGCCTCATGTCATCGACTCCTGGCGCAAAAAGGGTATTCGCGTCACCTAGGGTGCACGTTCTTTATGACAGGTAGGCATTTGCCTGAAGAGAAACCGGGGGCCCTGTGTCGATCCTTGGCACGTGCGTCGACGGTATTGTTTTTGGCGGGCAATTTGCCGTGCCCCAAGGCATCTAGGCCTTGGGTAGCCGGCAAAAGGTGTCTTCGACTGCGGGCGTGACTTGGTAGTCACATGCAGACTGACGATTTGGATTCAAGCAGTGGGTCAGCGTTCCTGCAAGTGCCGTTCGGGAGATTTTGTGACTTTTGTCGCTGAGCGGTCGTATGACGACCCTGGGCTGTCTGTTCCGGCCCTTTCGCGGGCACGCCCGCTCCCACAGGGATAGCACATGTCCTGAACCGTGTGGGGTACCTGTGGGAGCGGGCGTGCCCGCGAAGAGGCCCGAGCAGGCGACCTAGACGGTGGCTATTTCCTCGGCCGTCAGCTCACGAAACTCCCCGGGCGCCAAACCAGGGTCCAGGCGGATCGCCCCCATGCTCTCCCGATGCAACCCCACCACCTTGTTGTCGAAGAACCCGAACATGCGCTTGACCTGGTGATAACGCCCTTCGACGATCGCCAGTCGGGCCTGACGCGGGCCAAGGATGTCCAGTTGGGCGGGCAGGGTGGTGAGGTCTTCAAAGGCAAAGTAGAAACCCTCACGGAACTTGGCCTCGTAATGCTCGCCAATCTCGTCCTCGGTTTGCACCAGGTAGTGCTTGGGCTGCTTGGTGGCAGGCTGGGTCAGGCGCCGTGACCATTGGCCATCGTTGGTCAGGATCATCAGGCCGGTGGTGTTGAAGTCCAGACGCCCGGCGATGTGCAGGTCGGCCCGCAGCGTATCGGGCAGCAGGTCGAGCACGGTCGGGTGTTGCGGATCCTGGGTGGCGCTGACGCAACCAGCGGGCTTGTGCAGCATCAGGTAACGGGCCGGGCGGCCCGCCTGCAACAACTGGTCGTCCAGTTGCACGCGGCTGAATTCGCGTACCTCAGTCAGCGGGTCGCTGACCACCTGGCCGTCTACCCGCACACGGCGTTGCGCCAGCATCAGGCGCACTTGCTGGCGGTTGTGGTTGGGCAGGTTGGCGAGGAAACGGTCGAGGCGCATTGCAACAGGTCAGTGAGCAGTGGTTGATCGGAGTTGTTCTTCAACGGCGGCGCAGCGCGGGCACAGGCAGGCTTTGTCTCGCAGTTCGGCAGGCAACGCCTGGAGCACGGCCGGGTCGATACTCACGCTGAAACACCAGCAGGCCTGGGTGGCGCGACGAGGGTCGGCCAGGCTGCATTGGTTGAGGGCGCCGCAAGCGGGGCAATGTTGGTTGTCATTCATCTTGGGTTTCACTGCAGACGCGGTTGCGGCCGGCCTGCTTGGCACGATAAAGCGCACGGTCGGCGCGGGTCAGCAGGGCATGCAGGGTGTCCCCTGGCTGCAGGCTGCTCAGGCCGATGCTGGTGGTCAGGCGCAGCGGTTGTTCGTCGTAGCTGAAGGTGAGCTGTTCGGTACGGCGGCGGATTTTTTCCGCCACTTCGATGGCCTGCCGGCCTTCGGCTTCACGCAGCAGCACGATGAATTCTTCGCCGCCCCAACGGCAGAGTATATCCGACTGTCGCAGGCTGACTTGCAGCACATTGGCGAACTGGCGCAGCACTTCGTCGCCTGCCAGGTGGCCGTGGGTGTCATTCAGTGCCTTGAAGTGATCCAGGTCGATCAGCAGTGCCACCAGCGGGCCGCTGTCGCGTTGGGCTTCATGCAAGGCTTGGGCAGCGAGCAGGTCGAAGCTGCGCCGGTTGGGCAGGCCCGTGAGGCTGTCGAGGGTGGCCAAGGTCTCGATGCTGGCCTGATGGCGGCGGACCATGGCATGCACCAGCGCCAGCACCACCAGGGTGATCATCGCGCAGATCGCCAGGTTCAGGTACAGCGAGTGGCGGATGCGGTCGAGGGCGCCGGTTTCGCGCTTGTCCACCAGCAGGTACCAGTCCAGTTCGGGCAGGTGGCGCACGTTGAGGAAGTGGCTGTGGTTGTCGCTGTCACGGTACTCGTGGCTGCCTTCGGCGGGCACTGGCTGCTGCGCCAGCAGGTCACTCAGCTCGGGGTTTTCGCCCAGTGGCTGGCCAACCCTCAAACCATGCGGCCCCCCTTCGGAGCCGGTGAGCAATACCTTGCCCTTGGCATCGATGAACAGCACTGAACGCTGGTAGCGGCGCTGGTACTGATCGATCAGCCTGACCACCGACGAAACGCTCAACCCCACCCCGGCGGCGCCGATGAAGCGGTGCTGGTAGTCGTGCACCTGGTAGTTGATGAACACGGTCAGGCTGTCCTGGTTGGCCATGTCCAGGTCGACGTTGATTTCGTAGGGGGCCTTGAGATCGCGCAGGCGGAAATACCAGGCATCGCGCCAGGTACCTGGCTCTACGTGCTTGAGTACACCTTTGGCCTGGTAGTACGTAAGCGTGCGGTCAGACACGAAAAAGGACGTGAAGGTGTCCTGCTTGCCCATGACTTCGCCAAGGTAACGCGTCATGCGCTGGGTGTCCTTTTCACCCGACAGCACCCAGTCACGCAGGAAGGTGTCCTGGGCCATCATCGAGGCGATCAGTACCGGGCGGATCAGGTCTTTCTGGATTTCCGAATAGACCGTGTCGGAGGTCAGCGGCAGTTCGGTATTGATGATGCCGTCGCGTATGGCACTGCGCGAGGCGAAGTAGCTGAGCAGGGAAGTGGCGAGGAAACCGCAGGCCAGTAGCGTGAGCAGGGTCAGGATCAGCGAGCGCTGCGAAAACAGAGCGGAACGTAAGGGCATGATCTTCCCATGATGTGTGCCTGACCGCTCATTCTAGTGAGATGACCGATAAATGACTGCAAGTTTTTCAGGGTTATCGCACCTGTATCAAATTTTTGCAAAAAGGGCACTGCACCTCGGCGCTGCGGTCTTATTCAATGTCGATGAACGCATTACGCATCGACGCTCGCCAGCGCCGCTGTTCGGGCACTCCAGCGGTCCAGGAGGCCGCCATGTCCTATCGAATCCTGTTGATCGCCCTGCTAGGGCTGATGACTTCCGCCTGTGCTCCGTACTACGAGAGCGGGGGCTATTATCGTTCGGATTACTACTCCACCGACCGCTATGTTTCGCCTGGCTATTACCGCTACGACCGCTATTACGTGACGCCGCAACCACGTTATTACTACCAGCCGGCGCCGCGCTATTACTACCGGCCAGCGCCTGCGCCGCAATACCGGCCATACCCACAGCCGGGGGTGAACCGGTGGCACGGCAACCCGCGCTATGACTATGGCAATCGCCAGCGGCAAGACTACAGGCAGGATCGTGATCGGCATGACTATCGCGATGGCAGCCAGCGCTACCAGCATGGCGATTCGCATTCCAATGGGCCGGGGAACGGCGGCGGGCGCTGGGATGGCCGGCGTGGTCAGGGGCAAGGGGGCAACTGGCAGCGGTAGCTGAGTGAAAGCGGGGGGCGCAAGGCGCCCCAGGTGCTTGAACCTACCCCAGATCCGCTAACGGGTGCCGCCCCTCCCATACCTTGGCAAAATGAGCCTCGACCACCGCCGCGGGCACCTGCGCCACATCGGGCCAGTGCCAGTGCGGCTGGTCGTCCTTGTCCAGCAAGCGTGCGCGTACGCCTTCGCTGAACTCGGGGTGGCGGCAGCAGTTCAGGCTCATGCTGTATTCCATCTGGAATACCTGAGCCAACGACAGATGCCGTGCCCTGCGAATTTGCTCCCACACCAGGTGTGCCGTGAGCGGGCAACCCTGATGCAGCCGTTGGCCGGCATCAGCCAGCAGCGGATCGTCATGATGCTTGAGCCCTTCCAGCGCGCGCCAGGCCGCCGCCGCATCTGCCACGTCTAGCAACGCATCGATCACCTGCCGCCGCGGCAGCCACTGGGCTTCGGGTAGCTCGGCGCAGGCGCGGTGCTGTTCGGCCTTGAGTAGGCTGTTCAATTGCAGGGCCGTTTGTTCCTGCCAGTTCAGTTGCAGCAACTCTTCGATCAACGCCTCTTGCTGGTGCTCGCCCAGAAAACGGTCGGCCAGGCCCAGGTCGAGGGCGTCGCGGGCGTTGATCGGCGCGCCCGTCAGCCCCAGGAACAAACCTAGCTTGCCCGGCAGCCGAGCCAGGAACCAGCTGGCGCCCACGTCCGGGTACAGGCCGATGCTGATTTCCGGCATGGCCAGCCGGCTGCTGGGCGTGACGATGCGCACATTGGCACCTTGCAGCAGCCCCATGCCGCCCCCCAGCACATGCCCATGCCCCCAGCACAGCAGCGGTTTGGGGTAGGTATGCAGGGAGAAGTCCAAGCGATATTCGGCGGCAAAGAAACTCGCGGCCAGTGGCGGTACGCTGCCGGGGTGGTCACGGCAGCCTTGCGCCAGGGCGCGTACATCGCCACCGGCGCAAAAGGCTTTGGCGCCGTTGCCACGCAGCAACACGCAGACGATGCCCGGGTCGTGTGCCCAGGCATGCAGTTGTTCGCCCAATACTTCGATCATGGGCAAGTTGATGGCATTGAGTGCCTTGGGTGCATCCAGGGTGGCAATGCCGATGCGGGCGCCATCGGCGCCGGTGAGTACCTCGCAGTGAATGGCCATGGACTACCTCGCTCAAGTCATCGCTCAAGTATGGCCTGCCTGGCCGAACATGCCGGTCGTCGGTCGGATCGTTTGACAAGCGGGGAGGGCTTACCTAGTGTCGCGCCATTGATTACGGATGGCCCCATGACTGACGACGATCGCATCAAACTCGAACCCAGCTGGAAGGCCGCACTGCGCGGCGAATTCGACCAGCCCTACATGCATCAGCTGCGCGAGTTCCTGCGTGGCGAGTACGCTGCCGGCAAGGAGATCTACCCGCCTGGCCCGCTGATCTTCAACGCACTCAATTCGACACCGCTGGACCAGGTGAAAGTCGTGATTCTTGGCCAGGACCCTTACCACGGGCCCGGCCAGGCCCATGGCCTGTGCTTCTCGGTACAACCGGGCGTGGCCACGCCGCCGTCGCTGGTCAACATCTACAAGGAACTGCAGCGCGACCTGAACATCCCGATTGCCAGCCACGGCTACCTGCAAAGCTGGGCCGAGCAGGGCGTGCTGCTGCTCAACACTACCATGACCGTGGAGCGTGCCAATGCCGCTTCGCATGCCAAGAAAGGCTGGGAATTCTTTACCGACCGGGTCATCCAGGTGGTCAGCGAGCAGTGCCCTAACGTGGTGTTCTTGCTGTGGGGCGCGCACGCACAGAGCAAGCAGAAGCTGATCGACGGGACCAAGCACCTTGTGCTGAAGTCGGTGCACCCGTCGCCGTTGTCGGCTTACCGAGGGTTTCTGGGCTGCGGGCATTTCAGCCGGACCAACAGCTTCCTCGAACAACGGGGCATGGCGCCGATCAATTGGGCGTTGCCGCCGTTGTGATGATCTGACAGACCGTGTCGCCTGCTTCGCGGGCTTGCCCGCTCCCACAGGTACAGCGCCGCCCTCACGGCTTGCGCCAAACCTGTGGGAGCGGGCAAGCCCGCGAAGCAGGCGACACGGTTATTCCGGGGTTGTGTTCCACAAGCGGAACAGCGGCTCCGCCAGAAACAGCACGAACAACAACCGCATCACCTGCAGCGCCGTTACCAGCGGAACCGACAGTTGCAGGGTCTCCGCCGTCAGGCTCATTTCGGCAATCCCTCCCGGCATCATCCCCAGTGTCAACGAGCGCAAATCCAGCGCGGTCATCACGCTAAGCACCCATGCGGCGCTGGCGGCAATCGCCATGCACAACGCGGTGGCCACCAGGGTACGCCCCAGGAATGACGGTGCCCGGCGGAAGAACGCACGGTTGAAGTGGCAGGCAAGGCCACTGCCAATCAACCACTGACCAATCTGGCTGGCGCCATTGGGCAGGGCGATTTGCAGGTTGCCGGCCAGGCTCACCGTAGCCGCCACCAGCAATGGCCCGAACAGCCAGGGGTTAGGCTGACGCAACCGCTGCCACAGCAGCGCGACGGCAACGCCCAACGGCGCGATCAAGGCCAGCCAGCCCCAGCTGACGCTGCCGGCGTGATTCAGCGGCACCCCGTCACCCAGCAAGAACTTGAACAGCGCCGGTACGCACAGCACCACCGCCAGTACCCGCAAGCTCTGTGCTGCGGCCACCTGGCTGAGTACTGCGCCGTTACGTGCGCCGAGGTTGACCATCTCCCCCGATCCGCCAGGCATGCTGGCGAAAAACGCCGTGGCGCGGTCTTCGCCGGTGCGTCGCAGCAGCCACACGCTGATCACGCTGGACAGGGTAGTGAACAGCGCGCCGAAGAATATCAGCGCAAAATGGCTGCCCACCTGCTCGATCACGGCCGGGGTAAAGTGCAGGCCAATGCCGATGCCGATGATGCACTGCCCGCACTTGCGGCCATTGGGGATTTCCGACAACTGCCAGGGCGTGAGGCAGCGCACCAGGATGATCGCCAGCAACGAGCCGACCATCCACGGCAGAGGCCAGCCGACCTTGCTGGCGATGTAACCACCAGCAAGGCCGACCAGCCCGGTTGCAATAAACAGCGGCAACGGTCTATCAGGCATCGGCCAGGGCCCTGCGCTGCTGGCTGCGTTTGCGCCAGATGCGCAGCAGCGGCAGGGCGAGCATCAGCACCACCAGTGCCCAGACGCCCATGCTGATCGGGCTCGACCAGAGGATGCCCAGTTCACCGTTGGAGATCGACAGCGCGCGGCGCAGGTTCTGCTCCATCAGCCCGCCGAGGATGAAGCCGAGCAGGATCGGCGACAACGGGAAGTCCAGCTTGCGCAGGATGTAACCCATGATGCCGATGCCGACCATCAGGAACAGGTCGAAGGTGGTGGCATGCACGGCGTACACGCCGATGGCGGTGATGATGGCGATCACCGGTACCAGCGCCCAGTTTGGCACGGCAAGGATGCGGGTGAAGATGCGGATCATCGGGATGTTGAGGATCACCAGCATGATGTTGGCGATGAACAGCGAGGCGATCAGGCCCCAGACAATGTCCGGCTGCTGTTCGAACAGCAGTGGGCCGGGGGTGATGTTGTAAAGGGTGAGGGCGCCAATCATTACTGCAGTGGTGCCAGAGCCAGGTACACCCAGGGTGAGCATCGGTACCAGGGCGCCACAGCAGGACGCGCCAATGGCGGTTTCCGGTGCGGCCAGGCCACGGGCATCGCCCTTGCCGAACTTGCCGCTTTCCCCAGCCATGCGTTTCTCGGTCATGTAGGCCACGGCACTGGCCAGCGTGGCGCCTGCGCCAGGCAGCACGCCCATGATGAAGCCGAGCAGGCCGCAACGGATGTTGACCACGAACACCGAGGCTGCTTCCTTGAAGTTGAACAGCATGCGCCCGGTGGCTTTTACCGCCTGGTGGCCATGGTGGGTCTTTTCCAGCAGCAGGAGGATTTCGCTGATGGAGAACAGGCCCAGTACCAACACCACGAACTGGATGCCGTCGGCCAGGTGCACGCTGTCACCGGTAAAGCGGTAGACGCCGCTGTTGGCATCGATGCCGACGGCGGAAAGGAACAGGCCGATCAGCGCGGCAATGAAGGTTTTCAGGGGTTTGTCACCTGCCATGCCGCCCAGGGCGACGATGGCGAAGACCATCAGCACGAAGTACTCCGCCGGGCCGAAGGCAATGGCCCATTTCGCCAGCAGCGGGGCGAACAGCACCATGCCGCAGGTGGCGATGAAGGCACCGATGAACGAACTCCAGGCCGACAGCGAAAGCGCCACGCCGGCCAGGCCTTGGCGGGCCATTGGGTAACCGTCGAGGGTGGTCATCACCGTCGAGGCCTCGCCCGGGATGTTCAGCAGGATCGAACTGATACGCCCGCCGTATTCGCAGCCCAGGTACACCGCTGCCAGCAGGATCAGTGCCGACTCTGGCGGCAGGCCCAGGGCGAAGGCGATGGGAATCAGCAGGGCCACGCCGTTGATCGGGCCCAGGCCCGGCAGCAGGCCGACCACGGTGCCGATCAACGTGCCGGAGAGGGCGGTGACCAGGTTATAGGGGGACAGGGCGACGCCGAAGCCCTGGCCCAGGTAGCTCAAGGTATCCATGTGTCAGTTCTCCAGTACGCTCAGCAGGCCAAGGGGCAGGGGCACGTCCATCACGCGGTCGAACAGCCAGTAGAGGAAGATGCTCATGCCGACCACCACGATGGCGCTGTACAGCCAGCGGCCACCGTACAGGCGGGCCATGGGCAAACCGACCAGGATGGCGCTGAGGATAAAGCCAAGGGGCTCGAAGGTAGCGGCGAAAACGACCAGCAGGCCGACACAGGCGGCGATCTTGGTCAGGGTTTCGCGGTCCAGTTCCGGTTCGTCGTCCTTGCGCACGATAGGCGTGGGGCGAAACACCAGGTACAGCAGGCCAAGGCTCATGAGGCCGAGCATCAGCAGCGGGTAGGCACGGGGGCCCACCGGTTCATAGGAAAACGCCGCCTGGTAGGGCCAGGCCATCACGGCCAGGGCGGCGCACACCGCCAGCAGGGCCAGGGCGAAGATGCGTTGCAGGATCATTGCAGAGTCCTCTTTGAGCACGGATCCTGTGGGAGCGGGCATGCCCGCGAACACCGGCAACGCCGGTGCCAGGCACCGCGGTGTCTTCTTCGCGGGCACGCTCGCTCCCACAGGGACCGGTGAAAGGGCGGTGGCGGGTTACTGAATCAGGCCAAATTCCTTGGCCAGTGCCTTGTAGTCAGCCACTTGCTTCTTCACATAGCCGTCCAGTTCTTCGCCGGTCATGGCGAACGGGAACAACTCACGCTGGTCACGCAGCTGGGCGAAGTCTTCCGAGGCCAGCATCTTGTCGAACGACTGCTTCCACCAGGCGTAATCCTCGTCGCTCACCTTTGGCCCCAGGTAGAAGCCGCGCACCACCGGCCAGACGATGTCGTAGCCCTGTTCCTTGGCGGTGGGGATGTTCTTCATCTCGGGTTCGTCCAGGCGGTTTTCCGAGAACACCGCGAGGATGCGCATGTTGCCGCTCTGGATGTGTGGCATGGAGTCGGAGATGTCGGTAGAACCCACCTGGATGTGGCCACCGAGAAGCGCCGTGGCAATTTCGCCACCGCCTTCCAGGGCCACGTAACGCAGGTCACGCGGGTTGATGCCGGCAGCCTTGGCGATCAAGGCGGTCTGCATCCAGTCCTGGCTGCCGACCGTGCCGCCAGAGCCGATTACCACCTTGCTCGGGTCTTTCTTCAGGGCCGCAACCAGGTCATCGAGGGTTTTGTAGGGCGAATCGCTTTTCACGGCGATGGCACCGTAGCTGGTGCCGACGGCGGCCAGCCACTTCACTGCGTTTTCATCGAAGCGGCCGAACTTGCCTTGTGCCAGGTTCAGCAGCGAGCCGCTGGACCAGGCCACCAGGGTGCCGGCATCCGCCGGGCGCTGAGCAACCACGGCGTTGTAAGCCACCGCGCCGACGCCGCCTGGCATGTAGGTGACGCGCATCGGTTTGCTGAGGATCTTTTCCTGCACCAGGGCGCTTTGCACCAGTTTGCAGGTCAGGTCGAAGCCACCGCCGGGCGAAGCGGGGGCGATGCATTCAGGGCGTTTCGGTTCAGCAGCCAGGGCGTTGCCGGCCAACAGCAGGCAGCCGGTAGCGAGGACGAGGCGGCGCAGTGAAAAGGTCATCGTCTATCTCCGTGAGCATTGTTGTTATTGGGTTACCACAGGGCGACGCTATAGCTCACCAGCAACCGCACCTCGTCCGCGTCGCGGGCAAAGTTGGAGCGGAAGGTGGCGTTGCGCAGGCGCACGGCGACGTTCTTCAACGGGCCGCTTTGTACCACGTACTTCAGTTCGGTGTTGCGTTCCCATTCCTTGCCTTCGCCACCCGCGGCGCGGCTGACGTTGTCGCCGCTGATGTAGCGGGTCATGAAGGTCAGGCCGGGCACGCCGAGGGCGGCGAAGTTGTAGTCGTAGCGCGCTTGCCAGGAGCGCTCGTCGGCGCCGGCAAAGTCGTTGATCTGGACGAAGTTGACCAGGTACGGGTCGGCACCATCGACGTAAGGGAAGGCGCTATCCCCGGACAGCTGCTGCCAGGCGGCGCTGACCTTGTGCCCGCCCAGGGCGTAGCTGAGCATGCCGTTGACGGTGGTGTTGTCGATGTTGCCGGCCTTGGCGGCACCGGCGTCGTCGCTCACGGCCAGGCGCAGGTCGGCGCCGAAGGTGCCCGGGCCCCACGGCTGGGTGGCGACCATGCCAATGAAGTGCTGGCGGTAGATGTCGTCGAGCTGAGCGAAGTGATAGCTGCCGGTGATGCGGTCGGTGAACTGGTAGTCCAGCCCGCCCAGGGCCAGGTTGTCCGCGCTGAACGTGCCACCAAAGCGGCCGTTCTTGTTGTTCAGCGCCAGGTCTTCCCAGTTGGTATCGTTGCGGTCCTTGGCCTTGTCCAGGCGCCCGCCGGTGAAGGTCAGGCCCTTGATCTCCTTCGAGGTGAGCAGGCCGCCTTCGAAGGTTTGCGGCAGGATGCGCCCGTCGTTGGGCTGCAGGGTCGGCAGCTCGGGGATCAGGGTGCCGATTTTCAGTTCGGTCTGGGAGATCTTCACCTTGCCGGTCAGGCCGAGCTTGGAATACTCGTCGGCAGCCTTGCCGTCATCGTGGGTGGGCAGCAGGCCGGTATCGGTGCGGTCGGGGCTGGAGTCGAGCTTGATGCCGAGCATGCCCAGTGCGTCCAGGCCGAAACCTACGGTGCCATCGGTGTAGCCCGACTCGAAGTTGAGGATGAAGCCCTGGGCCCACTCGTCGCGCTTGGATTGCTGCGCACTGGTGCCATCGCGGAAGTCGCGGTTGAAGTACATGTTACGGGTTTCGAAGGTGGCTGTGCTGTCTTCGAAGAAGGCGGCCTGGCTCATCGGGGCGACACCGGCAAGCGCAAGGGCGCTGGCGATGGCGGAGGGGCGTGCGGCAAAGGAACGGGTAGGCGTGAGCGCCTGCGGCTGCGATGACAGCATCGTCGATGACTCCGTTTATTGTTCTTATTCGTTGCACCTTGCTGGTGCTTTTTTCGGCGCGAAGCGCGACCGTGGTGCGATGCTAGGCAACGAACCTTTCGCTAACCTTTCAGCGAGAAAGGTTTGTTACAAGGGGCTTCACAGGCTTGGTGACAGCGGTACACTCCGCGCCACCGCCCCACCCGAGCAGGGAGAATCCGATGCGTGTGCTGCTGGTCGAAGACCACCTGCAACTGGCCGAAAGCGTGGCCCAGGCCTTGAAGAGCCACGGCCTGACCGTGGATGTGTTGCATGACGGCGTGGCTGCCGACCTGGCCCTGGCCAGCGAGGAATATGCCGTGGCTGTGCTGGATGTCGGCTTGCCGCGCATGGACGGCTTCGAGGTGCTGGCGCGCCTGCGCGGTCGTGGCAAGACCGTGCCGGTGCTGATGCTGACCGCGCGCAGCGACGTCAAGGACCGGGTGCATGGCCTGAATCTGGGGGCCGATGACTACCTGGCCAAACCGTTCGAACTGACCGAGCTGGAGGCGCGGGTGAAGGCCCTGCTGCGCCGCAGCGTACTGGGTGGCGAGCGCCAGCAACGCTGCGGGCCGCTGGTCTACGACCTGGATACCCGGCGCTTCACCCTCGGCGATGACAACCTGACCCTGACCTCGCGCGAGCAAAGCGTGCTGGAAGCGCTGATTGCCCGCCCGGGCCGGGTGATGAGCAAGGAGCAACTGGCAGCCCAGGTGTTCGGCCTGGACGAAGAAGCCAGCCCCGATGCTATCGAAATCTACATCCACCGCCTGCGCAAGAAGCTCGACGGCCACCCGGTGGCCATCGTCACCTTCCGTGGGCTGGGCTACCTGCTAGAGCACCGCGATGCGTGACAACGGCAGCCTGCGCGGGCGCCTGCTGGGCAACCTGGCCCTGCTGCTGGTGGTGTTGATGCTGGCCAGCGGCCTGAGCGCTTACTGGAATGGCCGTGAGGCGGCCGACACTGCCTACGACCGCACCCTGCTGGCCTCGGCGCGGACCATTGCTGCCGGCCTGTCGCAGCGAGACGGGTCGCTGAGCGCGGATGTGCCCTACGTGGCCCTCGATACCTTCGCCTACGACAGTGCCGGGCGCATCTACTACCAGGTGCTGGACATCAAGCAGCGGCTGATTTCCGGTTACGAGAACCTGCCGCCACCGCCGCCGGGCACGCCGCGTACCGACGACTACCCCGCCTTGGCGCGGTTCTACAACGCCACCTACCTTGGCCAGGATGTACGTGTGGTCAGCCTGCTGAAGGCGGTGACCGAGCCGAACATGAACGGCATGGCGGAAATCCGCGTGGCCGAGACCGAGGAGGCGCGGGTGCGCATGGCCCGTGGGCTGATGGCCGATACCCTGCTGCGCCTGGGCATGCTGGCGCTGGGAGCGCTGGTGATGGTGTGGTTTGCCGTGAGTGCGGCGCTCAGGCCGCTGGAGCGGCTGCGTACGGCGGTGGAAGAGCGCCAGCCGGACGACCTGCGGGCGTTGCCCGTGGTGCAGGTGCAGCGTGAACTGGGGCCGCTGGTGCGGGCCTTGAACCACTTTACCGAGCGCCTGCGCGGTCAGTTCGAGCGCCAGGCGCAGTTTATTGCCGATGCTGCTCACGAACTGCGTACGCCGCTGGCGGCCCTGAAGGCGCGGGTGGAGCTTGGCTTGCGCTCATCCGAGCCGCAGGAGTGGCGGCAGACGCTGGAGTCTGCGGCCCAGGGCACTGACCGCCTGACCCATCTGGCCAACCAGTTACTGTCGCTGGCGCGGGTCGAGAATGGCGCACGGGCGATTGCCGAAGGTGGCGCACAGCGCCTGGACCTGAGCCAGCTGGCACGTGAGCTGGGCATGGCGATGGCGCCTCTTGCGCACAAACGCGGGGTGGCGTTGGCGCTGGAAGCCGAGGCGCCTGTGTGGCTCAAGGGCGAGCCGACGCTGCTCAACGAACTGCTGAGCAACCTGGTAGACAATGCCCTGGCGCATACGCCAGAGGGCGGTAACGTGATCTTGCGGGTGGTGGCGCCAGCGGTGCTGGAGGTGGAGGACGATGGGCCAGGCATTCCCGAGGCCGAGCGCGAGCGTGTATTCGAGCGCTTCTACCGGCGCAGTGCCCAGGGCAGTGGGCTTGGTCTGGCAATTGTCGGCGAGATCTGCCGGGCGCACCTGGCGCAGGTGAGCCTGCATGATGGTGCCAATGGCGGGTTGCGGGTGCGGGTGAGCTTTATTGCCGATTGATGGGTTGCCTGTGCTGGCCTCTTCGCGGGCGCGCCCGCTCCCACAGATACGGCGCAGCCCGTTAAAGCAGTGAGGTCCCTGTGGGAGCGGGCATGCCCGCGAAGAGGCCGGCAGGGCTAAGACCCTTTAGCGCAACATGCTCCGCGCCTCAAGCAGCTCATCCACTTCCAGCTCAGTACCAAACGGCAACCCCAGGTGGCGATATGCCGGCAGCGCCGCCAAGGGTCGATGACGCCCACGCTGGCTGATGCAGCGGGCGATCTGCACGATGTCGATGTAGTCGACCTTGTCGGTCTGCCGGTCCAGGTCCTGAAGCTGGCTTGGCAGGTTGACCAGCTGTTCTGGAAATTCCCAGGCCTTGAGGATCTTGTCCCCCAGCACCGGCTGGATCTGCTCGATCACGTAATGCAGGCAAACCGGGTCTGACAGCAGCTCGTTGTGCTCCTCTGCGTAGATGAGCACCGGCAGTGCGCCAATCTGGTTGACCAGCCCGCCCAAGGTGGCCTGGTCGGGCTTGAGCTGCGTGTAGCGCCTGCATATTTCGTAGCTGATGCCCGCAACTTCAAGGCTGTTTGCCCAGATATCCCGCAGCTTTTGCTCAACTGTCGAAGAGCGGGCATGGAAGATCTGCTCGATCACCAGGCCGATGGCCAGGTTGCAGCTGTAGTTGATGCCCAGCCGCGTGATGGCGGTGTGCAGGTCGGTAACCTCGACCGCTGCGCGTAGCAGCGGGCTGTTGACTACTTTGATCAGGCGCGCTGAAAGGGCCGCGTCGCGACCGATCACCTTGCTCAGGGCCGCTACGCTGATCTCGCTGTCTTCCGCTGCCTCACGGATGCTCAAGGCAACCTCAGGCAGGGTCGGCAGGACCAGGTCATCCTTTTCGATGGCATCGAGCAACTGTGCTTGAACCATCTCGGCCAGCTTGTTCATGGGCGTGTCTACCGCAGTGGTGGTGCGGCCCCGCCACGGAGGCGGGGCAGGCTGGTCAGCGCTGGATTTCCCGGTCGCGGTCCAGTTCGTAAGGCAGGGTCAGCACTTGCAGGCGCGGGCCTTCCAGGCTGCCCAGGTGCAGGTTGTCGTCTGCCACTGCCTCGGCGCTGAGCACTGCAAGCAGCTCGCAGCCTGCACCATTGCCGGCAGCTATGACCACTTCACCGACTGACGAACCATGGGTCGGCGAGAAAATCTCTGCACCCGGAGCCGGAATGGCCTGCTGGTCCAGTGCCAGGCGGTACTGGCGGCGCTTGAGCTTGCCCAGGTACTGCATGCGGGCGACGATTTCCTGGCCGGTGTAGCAACCTTTCTTGAAGCTGACGCCGTCAACGGCTTGCAGGTTGATCATCTGCGGGATGAACAGCTCGCGGGTCGGCCCCGTGACCTGGCCGATACCGGCGCGTACCTGCCCCAGCAGCCAGTCGTTGAGGCTGCCCTCAGGCAAGGCTCTGGCGAGGGCCTGGCGTACCGTTTCGGCATTTTCCGCCGGCACCCACAGCTCTACCCGGCCTGTAGAAACGGCAATGGCGATCAGGCCTTCATGGCGCACGGTGCTGCCAGCGGCTGCGGGCACGTCGAGCCCCAGCGCCAGCAGCGCAGCTTCGCCACCTTGCATGCCAAAGCGTGCCCAGGCGGCGCTTTCATCGGTCAGCGTGGCCTTGGAGAACACGGCGTACTTCTTAAGGTCGGCCAGTTGTGCTTCAAGCAGTTCGCTGGCCATGGCCAGCAAGTAGCCGTTGCCTTCGGGCAGGATGCGGAAACTCGACTGCATGCGCCCCTTGACCATGCAGCGGGCGCCGAGGCTGGCGTGTTCCTGGCTGAGGTAGTTGATGTTGCAGGTCAGCTGGCCTTGCAGGAACTTGCCTGCATCGGAGCCGCGGACGGCGAGGATGCCCTCGTGGGACAGGGGGCAGAAGAAAGCGGAATCGGCCATGGGTCATCGCGGTGGCTAAAGACTGGCGGCCATCATAGAACGCCAGTAACAAAATAGGTAGGTGACTAGACCAACGCCCGGTGTCGCATCGCTCGCCTGGCTGTATACTGGCGGGCCATTCGAGGAGGGCCCCATGGTCGAACAAACTGAACTCAACCGGCTTTTCTGGCACAGCCGCCGCGGCATGCTGGAACTGGACGTACTGCTGGTGCCTTTCACCCAGGAAGTCTACCCGACGCTCAACGACGCCGATCGCGAACTGTACGTGCGCCTGCTGAGCTGCGAGGATCAGGACATGTTCGGCTGGTTCATGGAGCGCACCGAGTCCGAAGACCCGGAGTTGCAGCGCATGGTCCGCATCATCCTGGACCGTGTCCAGCCCAAGTGAGTGTTTCGAGTGCCGCTGGCAAGGCTCGCGCCTGCTGCTAGCGGCCTACCTGGCTTGCCAGGTGTTGGCGTGGCTTGCCGTGTGGGCGAGCCCGCTGCCCGGGTGGTTGGCCCTTGCCATTGCCGCCGCCTGTATTGCCCACGCTGGCTGGGCCATTCCCCGACGTATCCTGTTGACGCATGCGCATGCCGTTGTCGGCTTGCGCCGTGATGTGCGCGGCTGGCAGGTGTTCAGCCTTGCCCGTGGCTGGCAGCCGGTGCGGTTGTGCAGGGACAGCGTGGCGGTGCCTGGGCTGGTGGTGTTGCGCTTTGAGCGGGCGGGGCGATGGGTAGGGGAGAGCCAGTGCATACCGCGGGATGCGTTGGGGGTTGACGAGCATCGGCGCTTGCGGGTGCGGTTGAAGTTCAGTCGGCGCAGGTGGGCCGAGGTGCCGCGGGCATAGATCAAGACCGGGTTGGCTTCTTCGCGGGCATGCCCGCTCCCACAGGTGCTGTGCAAGGCTGCAAGGCATTGGCTACCTGTGGGAGCGGGCAAGTCCGCGAAGGCCGTTACGCCGACCTCAGAGCGGACTGAGGATGGTGTCCTTGGCCTCGTCCAGCATGCCCGGGTAATCCAGCGTGTAATGCAAGCCACGGCTTTCCTTGCGCTGCATCGCCGACAAGATCATCAGCTCGGCCACCTGCGCCAGGTTGCGCAGTTCGATCAGGTCACGGCTGACCTTGTAGTTGCTGTAGAACTCGTCGATTTCGTCCAGCAGCAGGCGAATGCGGTGCTGGGCCCGTTGCAGGCGCTTGCTGGTACGCACGATGCCCACGTAGTCCCACATGAAGCGCCGCAACTCGTCCCAGTTGTGCGCAATGATCACGTCTTCATCCGAATCGGTCACCTGGCTGGCATCCCAGCCGGGCAGCGCCTTGGGCATGGCCACTTGCTCCAGGTTCGCCTCGATGTCGGCAGCTGCGGCACGCCCATAGACGAAACACTCCAGCAGCGAGTTGCTGGCCATGCGATTGGCGCCGTGCAGGCCGGTGAAGCTGGTTTCGCCAATGGCGTACAAGCCGGGTACGTCGGTGTGGCCACGGTCGTCGACCATCACCCCGCCGCAGGTGTAGTGCGCTGCCGGTACCACCGGGATTGGCTGGCGGGTAATGTCGATGCCAAACGTCAGGCAGCGCTCGTACACGGTAGGGAAGTGGCCCTTGATGAAGTCGGCCGGCTTGTGGGTGATGTCCAGGTACACGCAGTCCACGCCCAGGCGTTTCATCTCGTGGTCGATGGCGCGGGCCACAATGTCGCGCGGCGCCAGTTCTTCGCGCGGGTCGAAACGTGGCATGAAGCGCTCGCCATTGGGCAGGCGCAGCAGCGCGCCTTCGCCGCGCAGGGCTTCGGTGACCAGGAAACTCTTGGCCTGTGGGTGGTACAGGCAGGTCGGGTGGAACTGGTTGAACTCCAGGTTGGCCACCCGGCAACCGGCCCGCCAGGCCATGGCAATGCCATCGCCGCAGGCGCCGTCGGGGTTGCTGGTGTACAGGTAGACCTTGGCCGCACCGCCGGTGGCCAGTACGGTGAAACGGGCACCGAAGGTGTCCACCTCGCCAGTGTTGCGGTTGAGCACATAGGCCCCCAGGCAACGTTCGCCCGCCAGGCCCAGGCGGCGTTCGGTGATCAGGTCGACCGCCACGCGCTGCTCCAGCAACTGGATGTTCGGGCGCAGGCGGGCCTGTTCCAGCAGCGTGGTGAAGATGGCTGCGCCAGTGGCGTCGGCGGCGTGGATGATGCGCCGATGGCTATGGCCACCCTCGCGGGTCAGGTGGAACTCGAAGCCGCCGTCGTCGACGCTGTAGTGCTCGTCGCGGGTAAAGGGCACGCCTTGCTCGATCAGCCACTGGATGGCTTCGCGGCTGTGCTCGACGGTGAAGCGCACTGCGTCTTCATGGCACAGGCCGCCGCCAGCGTTGAGGGTGTCCTCGACATGCGACTGAACGGTATCGGTGTTGTCCAGCACGGCGGCAACGCCGCCCTGGGCCCAAAAGGTCGAGCCGTTGGCCAGGTCGCCCTTGCTGAGCACGGCAACGCGCAGGTGGCTGGGGAGGTTAAGTGCCAGGCTGAGACCGGCGGCACCGCTGCCGATCACCAGGACATCATGTTGGAATTGTTGGCTCATGTCGGGACACTAGTAATCTTTAGAGGGGGCGCGGCACAATAGTCACGCGCAGATGGCATTGTGAAACTATCGTTAAACTTGGCCGGGATGCCTTTATAGCAGCCCCGGGTGGCCAATTTCCATGCCACTTGCCGGGTCGCGACAACCTTTGTGGGAACTTTCCGACATTGCCGGAAATCCTATGAAGGCTGTCCGCACGTCACAATTTGCCGCGGCGACGCAGGGTGGCAGGCCTGTCCGGACTGCTTCTGCGTATTCAGAACCTGATTATCGACGTAGCCGGCCGTGACCGTGCCGCGTCTTCCGTGCAAGCCGACCAAGGGCTGCAGGAAACTTGCTTGGAGGGGAGAACTTTTGCGTAAAGCCCGAGTCTATGGTTGCAAGCCTGAACGATGGCTGTTGCAACGCTCCTTCGAGTTCACTGAGGAGTGTTCATGCTAACCCAGGAAGAGGATCAGCAGCTTGTCGAGCGTGTTCAGCGCGGTGACAGGCGAGCGTTCGATCTGTTGGTGCTGAAGTATCAGCACAAGATTCTCGGGTTGATCGTGCGGTTCGTTCACGATACCCACGAGGCCCAGGATGTAGCACAGGAAGCCTTCATCAAGGCCTACCGTGCGCTTGGCAATTTCCGCGGTGACAGTGCGTTTTATACCTGGCTGTACCGCATCGCCATCAACACGGCGAAAAACTACCTGGTGTCCCGTGGAAGACGGCCGCCAGACAGTGATGTGAGCTCCGAGGATGCGGAGTTTTACGACGGCGATCATGGTCTCAAGGATCTCGAGTCCCCAGAGCGCTCGTTGTTGCGGGATGAAATCGAAGGCACTGTCCATCGCACCATCCAGCAACTGCCCGAAGACCTGCGTACGGCCCTGACCCTGCGCGAGTTTGACGGGCTGAGTTACGAGGACATTGCCAGCGTCATGCAATGCCCGGTGGGTACCGTGCGCTCTCGAATCTTTCGCGCTCGGGAGGCCATAGATAAAGCCCTGCAGCCGTTGTTGCAGGAAACCTGAGACAGCGGCGACAGCCAAGAGAGGAACCGCCATGAGTCGTGAAGCTTTGCAGGAATCGCTGTCCGCGGTGATGGATAACGAAGCGGACGAACTGGAACTGCGTCGGGTGCTGAGCGCCGTCGACGACGCTGAAACCCGTGCCACCTGGTCGCGCTACCAGGTTGCCCGGGCAGCCATGCACAAGGAGCTGCTGCTGCCCAACCTGGATATCGCCTCGGCGGTTTCTGCGGCGCTGGCTGATGAAGCCGTGCCGGCCAAGGTCAAGAAAGGCCCGTGGCGCAGCATTGGCCGCCTGGCGGTCGCGGCTTCGGTCACCGTGGCCGTGCTGGCTGGGGTACGCATGTACAACCAGGACGAGATCACTGGCGCGGAGCTTGCCGCCCAGCAACCAGCCCAGCAAGGTCTGAGCGTGCCACAAGCACAGGGCCCAGCTGTTTTGGCAGGCTATAGTGAGAGCAGTGAGCAACCGACCGGGCCGATGGCCAACGGCGTGCTGCAGAACCAGGCCGGCTGGGATCAGCGTCTGCCGGGCTATCTGCGCCAGCATGCCCAGGAGTCTGCGCTCAAGGGCACTGAAACGGCATTGCCGTATGCCCGCGCCGCCAGCCTGGAAAACCGCTAAGTAAGGAGGATCATGCGCGCGCTACCTCTCCTGTCGCTGCTGATTGGCAGCTGCATGACGGTGCCAGCATTGGCGGCCAACTCTTCGCCCCAGGCGAGTGAGTGGTTGAACAAGCTGGCACAGGCCGAGCAAAAGCAGAGCTACCAAGGCTCTTTCGTCTACGAACGCAACGGCAGCTTCTCTTCCCATGACATCTGGCACCGGGTAGAGGCCGGCAAGGTCAGCGAGCGGCTGTTGCAGCTCGATGGCGCCGCCCAAGAGGTCGTGCGCGTGGACGGGAAGGTGGAATGTGTCAGTGGCGCCTTGGTGAGCAGTGTGGCGGCACCGCCAGACACCGCGCCGCGTGTGCTTGATCCGCTGAAATTGATGGGCTGGTACGATTTGAGCGTGGCGGGCAAGTCACGGGTCGCCGGGCGCGACGCCGTGATCGTGACGCTCACGCCACGCGACCAGCACCGCTATGCCTTCGAACTTCATCTGGACCGTAATACCGGCCTGCCACTGCGCTCGTTGATGCTCAACGACAAAGGGCAGTTGCTGGAGCGCTTCCAGATGACCCGCCTTGATACCGATCAGGTGCCCAGCGAGGATGACTTGCGCCCCAGTGCTGGCTGCAAGCCGGTGCAGCATGTTGCGGCTGCCAGCAATGGTGCCGTCGCCGGCTGGCGTTCGGACTGGCTGCCGCCCGGGTTCGAGTTGGTCAACAGTTCGGTGCGTCGTGATCCCAAGCTCGACAGCGCGGTCAGCAGCCTGATGTACGACGATGGCCTGGCGCGCTTTTCGGTGTTCCTTGAACCTGTGAAGGATGATGGCGGTACCGACATGCGTACGCAGCTGGGCCCGACCTCCGCGGTTTCGCGCCGCCTGAATACGCCAAAGGGCAAGGTCATGGTCACCGTGGTCGGCGAAATTCCGCTGGGTACGGCAGAACGCGTCGCGTTGTCGATGCGCCCTCAGGATGCCCAGGCACGCCAGTGATGGCGTGCTTTACCGGGCTGTGCCAAGGCGGGCTGGCATACGGCTGAAATGAAATTAAAGCATTGTCATTTGCAATCCACCGGCAAATTTTCTATAGGTCAGGCTTTCAGGAGCCTGGCCTTTCCTGCGTTGTGCAGGGGTCTTTCTAAACTACCGCTCGTTGTGACGGGAGTCGTATGTCAACACCACGCTTGAAATCCTACCTATCGATGTTCGCCGCCGTGCTGATGCTCGGCCAGGTGCTCACCGCCCAGGCCGAAGAAGCCCTGCCGGACTTCACCACGCTGGTCGAGCAGGCCTCGCCGGCCGTGGTCAACATCAGTACCAAGCAGAAACTGCCGAACCGCGTCGCTTCCGGGCAGATGCCTGACCTGGAAGGCCTGCCGCCGATGTTCCGCGAATTTTTCGAGCGCAACATGCCGCAGCAGCCTCGTTCGCCGCGTGGCGACCGTCAGCGTGAGGCCATGTCGCTCGGCTCGGGCTTCATCATTTCCAGCGATGGCTATGTGTTGACCAACAACCATGTGGTAGCCGATGCCGACGAGATCATCGTCCGCCTGTCGGACCGCAGTGAGCTGCAGGCCAAGCTGATCGGCACCGACCCACGTACCGACGTGGCCCTGCTGAAAGTCGAAGGCAAGAACCTGCCCACGGTAAAGCTGGGTGACTCCGAGAAGCTCAAGGTGGGCGAGTGGGTGCTGGCCATCGGTTCGCCGTTCGGCTTCGACCATTCGGTGACCAAAGGTATTGTCAGCGCCAAGGGCCGTACCCTGCCAAACGACACCTATGTGCCGTTCATCCAGACTGACGTGGCCATCAACCCGGGTAACTCCGGCGGCCCGCTGTTCAATATGAAGGGCGAAGTGGTGGGTATCAACTCGCAGATCTTCACTCGCTCCGGTGGCTTCATGGGCCTGTCGTTCGCCATCCCGATCGACGTGGCCATCGACGTGTCGAACCAGCTGAAGAAAGACGGCAAGGTCAGCCGCGGCTGGCTGGGCGTGGTGATCCAGGAGGTCAACAAGGACCTGGCTGAATCCTTCGGCCTGGACAAACCGGCCGGCGCCCTGGTGGCCCAGGTACTGGAAAACGGCCCGGCAGCCAAGGGCGGCCTGCAGGTGGGTGACGTGATCCTGAGCATGAACGGTCAACCGATTGTCATGTCGGCCGACCTGCCGCACCTGGTCGGCAGCCTGAAAGATGGCGAGAAGGCCAAGCTGGAAATCATCCGTAACGGTAAGCGCCAGACCCTGGATGTAGCCGTGGGTGCGATGCCGGATGACGACGCCGACATTGGCACCGGTGCCGGTGCCGACGGCAGCGCCGAGCGCAGCAGCAACCGCCTGGGTGTATCGGTCGCCGACCTGACCGCCGAGCAGAAAAAATCCCTGGAGCTCAAAGGCGGTGTGGTCATCAAGGAAGTGCAGGATGGCCCGGCAGCGCTGATCGGCCTGCGTCCGGGTGATGTCATCAGCCATTTGAACAATCAGGCCATCGGTTCGGCCAAGGAATTCACCGAAATCGCCAAGGAACTGCCGAAGAACCGTTCGGTGTCGATGCGCGTGCTGCGTCAGGGCCGCGCCAGCTTCATCACCTTCAAGCTCGCTGAATAAGCGGTCTGGCAAGGAGAAAAGGGCAGCTTCGGCTGCCCTTTTTCATGATTATTCACAATTGCAGGGGTGTTTGCTGTGTACAGTCGGACAGAGGAATCTCCCATATCCCAGCAGCTTAAGGTACAATTCCCGGCTATTTTTCGGCGGGCGTCCGGCTCGCAGCCTTTTCGAGTGTTGACCCGTGAGTGATTTGAGTCATATCCGCAATTTCTCCATCATCGCCCACATCGACCATGGCAAGTCGACGCTGGCCGACCGTTTCATCCAGATGTGCGGTGGCCTGTCGGCGCGCGAAATGGAAGCCCAGGTGCTCGATTCCATGGACCTGGAGCGTGAGCGCGGTATCACCATCAAGGCCCACAGCGTCACGCTTCATTACAAGGCGCAGGACGGCAAGACCTATCAGCTGAACTTCATCGACACCCCTGGCCACGTCGACTTCACCTACGAAGTCTCGCGCTCGCTGGCGGCCTGTGAAGGTGCGTTGCTGGTAGTGGACGCCGGCCAAGGCGTCGAGGCCCAGTCCGTGGCCAACTGCTACACCGCCATCGAGCAGGGCCTGGAGGTCATGCCGGTCCTGAACAAGATGGACCTGCCCCAGGCCGACCCGGACCGCGTCAAGGACGAGATCGAGAAAATCATCGGTATCGATGCTACCGACGCCGTGGCTTGCAGTGCCAAGAGCGGCATGGGCGTGGACGAGGTGCTCGAGCGCCTGGTGCAGACCATTCCAGCTCCGGAGGGCGAGATCGATGCCCCGCTGCAGGCGCTGATCATCGACTCCTGGTTCGATAACTACCTGGGCGTGGTCTCGTTGGTGCGCGTGCGCCAGGGCCGCGTCAAGAAAGGCGACAAGATCCTGGTCAAGTCCACCGGCAAGGTGCACCTGGTCGACAGCGTGGGCGTGTTCACCCCGAAACACACCCAGACCGCTGATCTGAAAGCCGGCGAAGTAGGCTTCATCATCGCCAGCATCAAGGACATTCACGGTGCCCCGGTAGGTGACACCCTGACCCTGTCCTCGACCCCAGAGGTCGAAGTGCTGCCAGGCTTCAAGAAGATCCAGCCGCAGGTGTACGCCGGCCTGTTCCCGGTCAGCTCCGACGACTTCGAGGACTTCCGCGATGCACTGCAGAAGCTGACCCTGAACGACTCGTCGCTGCAGTACATGCCGGAAAGCTCCGACGCCCTGGGCTTCGGCTTCCGTTGCGGCTTCCTCGGCATGCTGCACATGGAGATCATCCAGGAGCGCCTGGAGCGCGAATACGACCTGGACCTGATCACCACCGCGCCTAGCGTGATCTATGAGCTGGAACTGAAAACCGGCGAAACCATCGTCGTCGACAACCCGTCCAAGCTGCCGGACGTTTCTGCTGTTGCCGACTTCCGCGAGCCGATTGTCACCGCGACCATCCTGGTGCCGCAGGAGCATCTGGGCAACGTCATCACCCTGTGCATCGAGAAGCGTGGCGTGCAGCGCGACATGCAGTTCCTCGGCAGCCAGGTGCAGGTGCGTTACGACATGCCGATGAACGAAGTGGTGCTGGACTTCTTCGACCGCCTCAAGTCCACCAGCCGCGGCTACGCGTCACTGGACTATCATTTCGATCGCTACCAGTCGGCCAACCTGGTCAAGCTGGATGTACTGATCAACGGCGACAAGGTCGATGCCCTGGCATTGATCGTGCACCGCGACAACGCGGCCTACAAAGGCCGTGCGTTGACCGAAAAGATGAAGGAACTGATCCCTCGGCAGATGTTCGACGTGGCGATCCAGGCAGCCATTGGCGGCCAGATCATCGCGCGTACAACCGTCAAGGCGCTCAGAAAGAACGTACTGGCCAAGTGCTACGGTGGTGACGTCAGCCGTAAGAAGAAACTGCTGGAGAAGCAGAAGGCCGGTAAGAAACGCATGAAACAGGTCGGCAACGTGGAAATCCCACAAGAAGCCTTCCTCGCCGTGCTCAGGTTGGATAGCTAGGTCCTATGTCGCTAAATTTCCCGCTGTTGCTAGTCATCGCCGTCTTCGTCTGCGGCCTGCTGGGCTTGATCGACCTGCTGTTCCTGGCCCCGCGCCGGCGTGCGGCAATCGCCAACTACCAGGGCAGCGTCAGCCAGCCCGAGATGGCCGTGGTCGAACGCCTGAACAAGGAGCCGTTGCTGGTCGAGTACGGCAAGTCGTTCTTTCCGGTGCTGTTCATCGTACTGGTACTGCGCTCGTTCCTGGTCGAGCCGTTCCAGATCCCTTCGGGGTCGATGAAGCCGACCCTGGAAGTGGGCGATTTCATCCTGGTGAACAAGTTCTCGTACGGTATTCGCCTGCCGGTGATCGACAAAAAGGTCATCGAGGTCGGTGACCCGCAACGCGGTGATGTGATGGTGTTCCGTTACCCGAGCGACCCGAACGTCAACTACATCAAGCGTGTAGTCGGCCTGCCGGGCGATCAGATCCGTTACACCAACGACAAGCGGCTGTTCGTGAATGGCCAGCCGATTGCCGAACAACTGGTGGGTACCGAACCGGGCACCCTGGGCAGCGCCGAGCTGTACAAGGAAAAGCTCGGCGAGGCCGAACACCTGATCCGCAAGGAGATGAGCCGTTATCGCATGCCGCCGGACCAGCAGTGGACAGTGCCGGCAGGCCATTACTTCATGATGGGCGACAACCGCGACAACTCCAACGACAGCCGTTACTGGGATGACCCGAACATTCCCAAGGAACTGCACGGCATGGTTCCGGACCGGAACATCGTCGGCAAGGCCTTCGCAGTCTGGATGAGCTGGCCAGAGCCCAAACTCAGCCACTTGCCCAACCTGTCGCGGGTCGGCCTGATCCATTGATACCCATCGGCGCTGTCCAGCAGACAGCGCCGAATGCATTTCTGACATAGGCTGTGTTCTCAGGGATCGGGAGATTCGCCGCAGATCGCGCGGCGGGCCACAGCCAAACAGTCTTTCAGGATGTTGATTTGAACAACGCGTTGAACAACGAACGGGTGGCCGCATGAGTGCTTCCCTTGCACCTCTGGAGCGAAAGCTCGGTTACACCTTCAAGAACCAGGACCAGATGCTCCTGGCGCTGACCCATCGCAGCTACGCCGGGCGCAACAATGAGCGCCTGGAGTTTCTCGGTGACGCCATTCTCAACTTCGTCGCCGGCGAAGCGCTGTTCGAGCGCTTCCCGCAGGCCCGTGAAGGCCAGCTGTCGCGCCTGCGCGCGCGCCTGGTCAAGGGTGAGACCCTGGCCCGTCTGGCGCGTGGTTTCGACTTGGGCGATTACCTGCGCCTGGGCTCGGGAGAGCTCAAGAGTGGCGGCTTCCGTCGCGAGTCGATCCTGGCCGACGCCCTGGAGGCACTGATTGGTGCCATCTACCTGGACGCCGACATGGACACGGCCCGGGAGCGCGTGCTGGCCTGGCTGGCTGATGAGTTCGAAGGCCTGACCCTGGTCGATACCAACAAGGACCCGAAAACCCGCCTGCAAGAGTTTCTGCAATCGCGCAGCTGTGAGCTGCCGCGTTACGAAGTAGTGGATATCCAGGGTGAACCGCACTGCCGTACCTTCTTCGTAGAATGCGAAGTGGTGCTGCTGAACAACAAGAGCCGTGGTCAGGGCGTTAGCCGGCGTATTGCCGAGCAAGTCGCCGCCGCGTCTGCACTGATCGCCCTGGGCGTGGAGAATGGCAATGACTGATAACAACCCGACTCGCTGCGGCTACGTGGCCATTGTCGGCCGCCCCAACGTGGGCAAGTCGACCCTGCTCAACCATATCCTCGGCCAGAAACTGGCGATTACCTCGCGCAAGCCGCAGACCACCCGCCACAACATGCTCGGCATCAAGACCGAGGGTGACGTGCAGGCGATCTACGTGGATACCCCCGGTATCCACAAGGCCAATGACAAGGCCCTGAACCGCTACATGAACCGCAATGCGTCGGCTGCCCTGAAGGACGTCGATGTGGTGATCTTCGTGGTTGACCGCACCAAGTGGACCGACGAGGACCAACTGGTGCTGGAGCGTGTGCAGTATGTGACCGGCCCGGTGATCATCGCGGTCAACAAGACCGACCGCATGGAAGAGAAGGCCGAGTTGATCCCGCACCTGCAGTGGCTGCAGGAGCAACTGCCGAACGCTGAGGTGATGCCGATCTCCGCGCAGCAGGGGCATAACCTGGAGGCGCTGGAAGCCCAGATCGCCAAGCATCTGCCGGAAAACGACCATTTCTTCCCGGAAGACCAGATCACCGACCGCAGCAGCCGCTTCCTGGCTGCCGAACTGGTGCGCGAGAAGATCATGCGCCAGTTGGGTGCGGAGCTGCCGTACCAGATCACCGTGGAAATTGAAGAGTTCAAGCAGCAGGGCCACGTGCTGCATATTCACGCGCTGATCCTGGTAGAACGCGACGGCCAGAAGAAAATCATCATTGGCGACAAGGGCGAGCGCGTGAAGCGCATCGGCTCCGAGGCGCGCAAGGACATGGAGGTGCTGTTTGACTCCAAGGTCATGCTCAACCTGTGGGTCAAGGTGAAAGGCGGCTGGTCCGACGACGAGCGCGCCCTGCGTTCGCTGGGCTACGGCGACCTCTAAGTAATGCTCTTGGGGCCGCTATGCGGCCCATCGCAGGCAAGCCAGCTCCCACACCGACAGCATCGACTTCAAGTCATGTGCAGTACCTGTGGGAGCTGGCTTGCCTGCGATGGGCTGCACAGCAGCCCCAATTAGCAGTATTGCCGGGGCGCAGGTAACGAGTGAACTTTATGGAACAGCCAGTCGGCCAACCGGCCTACGTCCTGCATAGCCGTGCCTACAAGGAAACCAGCGCGCTGGTGGACTTCTTCACGCCGCAGGGCCGCATGCGTGCCGTACTGCGCCGTGCGCGCGGCAAGGGCGGCAGCCTGGTGCGGCCGTTTGTGCCGCTTGAGGTAGAGCTGCGCGGCCGCGGCGAGTTGAAAAATGTCGGGCGGATGGACAGCGCCGGTATCGCTGCCTGGTTGAACGGCGATGCGTTGTTCAGCGGTCTGTACCTCAACGAACTGCTGATGCGCCTGCTGCCCGCCGAGGCGCCGTTCCCGGCCCTGTTCGAGCACTACACCCTGACCTTGCAGGCGCTGGCAGCCGGGCGCCCGCTGGAGCCGCTGCTGCGTTCGTTCGAATGGCGGCTGCTGGATGAACTCGGTTATGCGTTTTCCCTGAACCACGACGTGAACGATCAACCGATCGCACTCGACGGCCTTTACCGTTTGCGTGTGGATGCCGGCCTGGAGCGGGTCGAACTGGTACAACCCGGGCTTTTTCGCGGCACCGAACTCCTGGCGCTGGCGGAAGCTGACTGGGACGCACCCGGCGCCTTGCTCGCCGCCAAGCGCCTGATGCGCCAGGCCTTGGCCGTTCACCTGGGCGCAAAACCGCTGGTCAGCCGGGAACTGTTTCGCAAGCGCTGATCACGACGTATGCTGTGGGGCTCAACCTTCAGGAGAGCCTTTCGTGACTCACAGCAACCGCATGCTTCTTGGCGTAAACATCGACCACGTGGCGACCCTGCGCCAGGCCCGGGGCACGCGTTACCCTGACCCGGTCAAGGCAGCCCTGGACGCTGAAGAGGCCGGCGCCGATGGCATCACCGTGCACCTGCGTGAAGACCGCCGGCATATCCAGGAGCGTGACGTGGTGCTGCTCAAGGATGTGCTGCAGACGCGCATGAACTTCGAAATGGGCGTCACCGAAGAGATGATGGCCTTTGCCGAGAGGATCCGCCCGGCACACATCTGCCTGGTTCCCGAAACCCGCCAGGAGCTGACCACCGAAGGTGGCCTGGACGTGGCAGGGCAGGAAGCGCGGATCAAGGCGGCCGTGGAGCGGTTGTCGCGTACCGGTGCCGAGGTGTCGTTGTTCATCGATGCTGACGAGCGGCAGATCGAGGCCTCGCGCCGGGTGGGCGCGCCAGCTATCGAACTGCACACCGGGCGTTACGCCGATGCCGAAACCCCGACTGAAGTGGCTGAAGAGCTCCAGCGTATTGTCGATGGCGTGGCCTTTGGCGTGGGGCAGGGGCTTATCGTGAATGCCGGCCATGGTCTGCATTACCACAACGTCGAGGCAGTGGCGGCGATCAAGGGCATCAACGAGTTGAACATTGGCCACGCGCTGGTGGCGCACGCCCTGTTCGTTGGCTTCAAGGCCGCAGTGGCCGAGATGAAGGCGCTGATCGTGGCGGCTTCGCGCTGATTTAAAGGTCGCCTGTACCGGCCTCTTCGCGGGCACGCCCGCTCCCACAGGTACAGCACAAGTCTCAGGGCTTATGGAGATCTTGTGGGAGCGGGCAAGCCCGCGAAGAGGCCCGTACAGGCAGCCGATTATTCGGCAGGAAACACCAGGCTGAAGCGAGTAGGCCCCAAAGGGCTGCTGTTCACCTCAACCCGCCCACCATGCAACTGCATGATCGACTTCACGATCGCCAACCCCAAACCGGTCCCGCCTTCCAGCCGCGAGCGCCCCGAGCCCACCCGGTAAAACCGCTCGAACAGGCGCGGCTGGTGTTCCGCAGCAATGCCAGGCCCCTGGTTCTGCACGGATAGCCACACTTCGCCGCCCGAACGTTCGATACGCAATTCCACGGGCGTACCGTCAGGGCAGTGTCGTATTGCGTTGCTCAACAGGTTTGACAACGCACGCTGAAACATCAGCCGATCACCCAGTGCCGTGCCCCAGCCCTGAACACGCAATTCAACGTCTTTCACCTCGGCGCTGTAGGCAAAAAGCTCGACAACCCTTGCAGTCTCGTCAGCCAATGCCATGGGTTTGCGAGCGATCTG
The DNA here is from genome assembly GCF_042956345.1 of Pseudomonas sp. NPDC008258. Taxonomy (NCBI): domain Bacteria; kingdom Pseudomonadati; phylum Pseudomonadota; class Gammaproteobacteria; order Pseudomonadales; family Pseudomonadaceae; genus Pseudomonas; species Pseudomonas sp. NPDC008258. The sequence continues at coordinate 25,086 of NZ_JBIBGE010000019.1, read as the reverse complement.
TGTCTGGGGCTGGCTGACCTGGGCGAGAAACAGCATGTCGTTGATGATGCGGTTGAGCCGGGTCAGTTCCTCGATGCTGTCTTCCAGCACTTCCCGGTAGTTGGCGTTGTCCCTTTCACGGGCCAGGGTCACTTGGGCCTTGCCCATCAGATTGCTCAATGGCGTACGCAGTTCATGGGCCAGGTCGTCGGAGAACTGCGACAACTGGCTCACACCCTGATCAAGGCGGTCGAGCATCACGTTGATGCTGGTGGCCAGTTCTGCCAGTTCTTGTGGCAGGCCGATAGTGGGCAGGCGATGTTGAAGGTGCTGGGCCGACACTTGCCCTGCAATGCGCCGAAAGCGCCGCAGCGGCTTCAGGCCGCGTTGCATGAGCCACCAGGCGCCTGCGCCAATCAATACCAGCAGCAGTGGCAATGCGAGCAAGGTTGAATGCAGGTAGGCCTGCAACAGGGCGTTGTCGTCGGCCCGGTTGAGCGACATCATCACCTTGACTGGCGTGTTGTCACGCAGGTGCATCAGCCGCGTCACGCTGAGCATCTGGTTGCCACTGCTGCCGCGCCATTCATGAAAAGCGAGGCGGGCATCGGTGGGCAAGTCACCCACCTGCGATTCCAGGGCCGGGCCGAGGCTGAGCAGGTGCGGGTGGCGGCCTTCCAGGGCCAGCACGCTCAGGCTGAGGTTGTCATGCCCCATCACCAGGTCGAGCAGTGGATGGGCGCGGCTGCCCAGGTCCTCGCTGCGCAGGTCGACGCGCAGGTTGTGCTCGACTTGCAGCATCTTGCGCGCCAGGTCCTTGCGTGCGCGGCTGTCCAGCTCGTGATCCAGGGCGAACACGGCCAGGCAGGCCAGCAACAGCACCAGTGCGGCCCCCATCAGCGTCACGCTCAGGCCCAGGCGTAGCGACAGGCTGGCGTTTTTCAAAAGCGCGCCTCAAGTACATAGCCTACGCCACGCAGGGTATGGATCAGCTTGTCGTCGAACGGGTCGTCGATTTTCGCCCGCAGGCGCCGTATCGAGACCTCCACCACGTTGGTGTCGCAGTCGAAATTCATGTCCCATACCAACGAGATGATCTGTGTGCGCGAAAGCACTTCGCCGGTCTGGCGCATCAGCAGGTGCAGCAGGGCGAATTCCTTGGCCGTCAGGTCGATACGCTGCCCGGCGCGGTAGGCACGGTGGCGACCGGGGTCAAGCTCCAGGTCGGCGACGCGCAGGGTACTGGGCAGCATTTGCTGGTCGTTGCGGCGCAGCAGGCTGCGGATACGGGCCAGCAGCTCCGGGAACTCGAAGGGTTTCAACAGGTAGTCGTCGGCACCCAGGTCCAGGCCTTTGACCCGGTCGGCCAGGCGGCCGTGGGCAGTCAGCATCATGATGCGCGTGGCTGACTCGGCGCGCAGGCGCTGCAGCACGGTCCAGCCATCAAGTTCCGGCAGGTTGACGTCGAGGATGACAAGGTCGTAAGCGTGCTGGCGGGCCAGGTGCAGGCCGTCGGTGCCGGTATGGGCACAGTCGACTACATAGCCGTTTTCGCGCAGGCCCTGTTGCAGGTAGTCGGCGGTACGCAGTTCGTCCTCGATGATCAGTAGGCGCATGAGGGGGCTCGGGGTAATGAGAGGGGGGCGATTCTCGACCCTGTAGTGACATCAGGGTCAAGGGGCAGGATGTTACGGCATGAGAATGAGGGCGCGGCGCAGATGACGGATTTGTAATCCTGCGGTTATCTGGCTGCCTGTTCCGGCCCTTTCGCGGGCACGCCCGCTCCCACAGGATCACCACAGGTCTTGGAACTGTGCAGTACCTGTGGGAGCGGGCGTGCCCGCGAAGAGGCCGGAACAGACGAAACAAGCCCACATTGCAGGACTGTAATCCCCGCCTCACCTTGCTGTTAGCTGCCCCTCGCTAGGATGGCCGTGTCTGATCGGTTATCACGAGGCAAATACGATGAACCTGACCAAATACCTGCTGTTGGCCACCCTTGCCCTGGGCAGTGCCAGTGTTTACGCCGAGGGCGGTGCGGAGCGCTCCAGGCAGTTCTGGCAAGCGTTCCGCGAAGACCAGCAGCGCCTGCATGGTGACAAGCAACAAGCCGTTGCCGAACGCGAGCGCAAAGCGCAGGAAAAGGCCCGAGAGGTGGCCAAGGATTGAAGCAACAGCACCTGCGCTGCGACTGCTCCTCGTCGCAGGTGTATTCAGGCGCCCAACCGGGCGCCTTTTTTATTTGCGCGCCAGCAGCGTGGCGCGGCGTGGGGCAGGCAGCCCTTCGATGGTCTTGCCGTGGTCGTTCGGGTCGAGGAAGTCACCCAGCGACTGGTAGCGCATCCACTCGGTGCTGCGCTGTTCCTCGATGCTGGTCACGCTAACATCGACGCAACGCACATCGCTGAAACCGGCACGGCGCAACCAGCGTTCCAGGGCCGGTACCGATGGCAGGTACCAGACGTTGCGCATCTGCGCGTAGCGGTCTTCTGGCACCAGTACCTGGTTTTCGTCGCCTTCGATCACCAGCGTTTCCAGTACCAGTTCGCCACCTTTGACCAGGCAGTCTTTCAGCGCCAGCAGGTGCTCGATGGGGGAGCGACGGTGATAGAACACGCCCATGGAAAACACCGTGTCGAAGCCTTCGAGGTTGGCAGGCAGGTCTTCCAGGGCGAAGGGCAGGTGCCAGGCCGGCAGCTCCGGCAGGTACTGCTGCACAGCCTGGAACTGGCAGAAGAACAGCCAGTTGGGGTCGACACCAACCACCATGTCGGCGCCGGCGCCGAGCATGCGCCACTGGTAGTAGCCGTTGCCACAGCCGACGTCGAGCACGCGCTTGCCCTTGAGGTCCAGGTGCGGGCTTACCCGTGACCATTTCCAGTCCGAATGCCATTCGGTGTCCACATGCACGCCGAACAGATCGAACGGCCCTTTGCGCCAGGGCGACAGGCCCATGAGCGCCTGGCGCATCTGCGCGCGGGTTGCGTCATCGCAGTCGCAGTCCAGGCGCAGCCCGTTGACCAGGTCGACTTCGCTGGGTTGCAGGGCGGGCAGCGCTTCAAGCGCGCCGCGCCAGCGGTCGAGGTCACCGTGGCCTTTCTCCAGCTTGGCTTCCAGTTGTGCTTGCAGGCCTTGCGACCAGGAAGCCAGGGGCGTGCCCGCCAGGCGGCGGACGAGGGGGGACAGATCGATCATGGCAGGGCTATCAACGAGGCAAAGTTAAGGCATTGGAACCACGGCACCACCTTCGAGAAGCCGGCGGCACGCAGGCGCTCCTGGTGGGCTTCAAGGGTGTCGGGCCTCATCACGTTTTCGATGGCGCTGCGCTTCTGGGCGATTTCCAGTTCGCTGTAGCCGTTGGCACGTTTGAAGTCCAGGTGCAGTTCATTGAGCAGGTCATGCTCTTGCTCATCGGCGAAGCGCAGCTTTTCCGAGAGGATCATCGCGCCGCCGGGCAACAGCGCCTGACGGATACGGCCGAGCAGTTCCAGGCGCTGGTCGGGGGCAATGAACTGCAGGGTGAAGTTCATTGCCACTACCGAGGCGGGCTCGAAGGGCAGGGCCAGGATATCGGCTTCCAGTACTTGCACCGGCAGCAACTCCTGGAACATCGAGTCCTGGGCGGTGAGGTACTGGCGACAGCGCTCGACCATGGCGGCGGAGTTGTCCACGGCAATGACCCGGCATCCGTCACTGCGCACGTGGCGGCGCAGCGACTGGGTGACGGCCCCCAGGGATGCACCCAGGTCGTACAGCGCGGTGTGTGGCTGGGCGAAGCGCGCGGCCAGTACGCCGAGGTTCTCGACGATGGTGGGGTAGCCGGGCACCGAGCGCTTGATCATGTCCGGGAACACGCGCACCACGTCTTCGTTGAAGACGAAATCGGGTACCTGCTCCAGAGGTTGGGAGAAAAGGCGGTCGGGTTGTTTGCTCACGGCAGGCTCGAGACAGGGTGAAACGGGGGCGCATTTTATCCAATGGCCACGCATCTTGCCATGGCAACGCTTCAGGGTCGGAAGGTTCATGCCGGGGATAGTGAAGTTTCCCACAGGGTTAAGTTATCTGGGCGAATGATTTTAATGGGGTGCGGATGGACACTCCCGTAGCGTTATTCAATTGGCTATATGGATTGGGAAATGAATGTCATGAATGAGCGGGAAGAGCTACCCATAGATGAACTGGACCCCGTGCTCAGAGTGAAAGTGTTGCCAGAGCGCTACTTTTCATTTATTGAAAGCCGATTGGATGGTGGTCAACAGGTTGGCAGTTTGCTGACAGCTGATAATCTGAAAGTCATCAAAAGGTACGTCAATGCGATCAATCAGTTACCCCGCACTCAGGCAGACATCGAAAGGGAAGTCGATTATGCGGCCTTGGGTATTGATACCACGATGGTTAACGATCTGTATGTCGCGTTGCATCGGCATGCCTGTGAATGGGACATACTGGAGCGCAGCATAAAGCAGTTAGGGCCTGAAATTGAACTGTTCGCCGAAAGCCTGGTGCAGCGTGGCGGTAGCCTGCTGGAGAATCTTGAAAGCAGCGATGTTTTCATGGCGATCAAAAAACGCAAGGTCATGCAGGGCGACGATGTCTATACGCGGGAATTGAGCGAAGACGAGCAAGCTCAGATTGCCAGCGTGCTGACAGTAGGCATCAACGATTTGGTCAGGGAAATTGAAGGCACACGGCGACGGATCGATGAGGTCGATGCTCGCGCCAACTGGTTCAACAGTGAAATCAAGCGTGAGCTGAAACCGCGCATGGCTCGGCTGTTAAAGCACTTCGACGAAAAGGTTTCTCATGAGGATACGCTGAAAAAACGCCAGCAACTTGATCAGTGGGATGAAGAGATTGATCAGTTGAAATCCGATTACGATGCCCACGTGGGGTATGCGTTCACGGGCATTGTGTTGGGGCCGGTAGGGCTGGTGATAACCGGTGGAGTGTTTGGCAGCAAGGCAGAGAAGATCAGGGCAAGCAAGAATGCGCTGATCGAGAGGCGCCAGGAGTTGGCAAGTGCATTGGGAAAAATTGCACCCGCCATCAGTGACTTCGAGCGTGTCTCGACATTGGTCAGGGATTTGCAATTCAGGTGCAAGGACCTGTCGGCGGCCACCAAGCGATTGGCAGACGTCTGGCTGTTCCTTGCCTCGTATGCCAGTACGTCGGTCAATGAAGCCCAGGAACTCAGCACTATCACTCAACTTGAGTCATTTGTTCACGACTTCTCTGAAGTCATCAAACCGTGGAGCAAGATAAGCAATATCTGCCATACATTGTCTGAGTTGTTCAACGAACTGATTGAAGAGTATGAGGGTATCTGATATGGGTGTTGCGGATATTAACGCCAGCATGCCTGATTTTGTGCGGGTGCAAAAAGTGCAAGATGAAATGTTCCAGCTGATGGAGAACTGGGAGATGAAAGTACTCCCGGGGGCACAAGAGCAACTGGGAGAACTGCGCGCACTGCTGCTGGTTGTCGAGCGTGCGTTCAAGGAGAGCCTGATCGGCAGTATCACATTGCTGGAAGACCGGGATTTCATACCGGGCGTACAGGCAACTGATACTCACCCGAGGCTTGCCAGCGTATTGGAGCGCTTGAGCCAGCATCATGTGCGCTTGGCAGGGAAACTTCTACGGTTGGAGCTGTTTTCGTTATCGGCCTTGGTCGATTCATTGGCAGAGTTGGTAAACCGCACTGCCAGTCTTCAAGAACAGGCCGCTGCGTTCGATTTACGATTGGAACAACTGCGGCAACAACGGGCAGATATTCTTCATGCGATCGAAGTATTTGAAAAACCTTCAATTGCAAGCGCACTGAAGGGGCTAATCCCTAGCGATGATGAAATCGACCAGATAACAGGATTGATCACTGATCCGAAATTCGATGCCGGTTTGCTCAAGGCTGTAACGCAGAAACTCTCCAGGCATGCTGACGCGTTGGACGGGGCCAAGACTTTCACCGACCTGAGCAAGGCCCGTTCCAGGCTTGATGCAAAAATCGAGGCGGCAGTGGCCGACCAACGGCAGGTGCAGCGCTCATTGGAAGCTGCGCAGGATGAACTGGAAGCGGTCAAAGCGCTATCGGGGGTTGTGCCACTCAGGAGCGAGTGGCTGCACGAGCTTCGCAAGGTTGAACTGGAGTGGCAATCTCAGGCGTCCAGGCTCAGCACAACGATGGACCTGGAAGCTGCTACGGTCGCGTTGAAAGATCTGTGCGAATACCTGAAGGCGGTACAGCTGATGTACGACCGCAGTTGATCGCCCTTAGCGGACGATAATCTTGCAGTCGAAGCTTTGCACCGGGGCGACGTCTGCTGCCCAAGGCTGCTGGTACACCAACACCAGTTGGGCGTCCCCGGTGCTGCTGGCTTGGAAACGCCAGGTTGAAACACCGGCACTGCCGACCATGTCTTCCTCTTCGGGGGCGCTGTAAACCTCCGGACCGAGACTGCGCAATACGTTCGAGGCGGGGTTCTCTATTCGCCAGCGATAACCGGTGGACGGGTTGCTGGGCAAGCTCAGGGTCAGTGCCTGGCCAACCTGCAGCCGCGTTGGGCATTCACTTTCGGCGTCCAGTTCGACGGGCTGCGTGGGTTGTTGCGCGCAGGCAGAAAGCAGGGCGAAGCTCAGGGGAACGAGCAGACGGGGGGCGGTCATGTTGGCTCCGGGGGCTGGCGATGGCCTGAGGATAACCGATGATCGAGGAGTTTTGTGTTGTCAGTGCCGGCCCTTTCGCGGGCTTGCCCGCTCCCACAGGTACAGCACAGTTCGCGAAAGCTGTGATTTCCCTGTGGGAGCGGGCAAGCCCGCGAAGAGGCCGGTGCAGGCTAGAACAGGACTTTAGCCACGTCGGCAAAGCGCTTGGCGAAATGCACCGTCAGGCCTTCGCGCAGGTAGTCGGGCAGTTCGTCGAAGTCCCCACGGTTTGGCTCAGGCAGGATCAATTCGAAAATCTTCTGCCGCCGCGCCGCAATCACCTTCTCGCGCACACCGCCAATCGGCAGCACCTGGCCGGTGAGGGTCAACTCGCCGGTCATGGCCACGCCCTTTTTCGGAGCCTGGTCGCGGGCCAGCGACAGCAGGGCACTCGCCATGGTGATGCCGGCGCTCGGGCCGTCTTTTGGCGTGGCACCTTCAGGTACGTGCAAGTGAATGAACGCTTCATTGAAGAACCCAGGGTCACCACCAAACTGCTTGAGGTTGGAGCTGACGTAGCTGTAGGCAATCTCGGCCGACTCCTTCATCACATCCCCCAGCTTGCCGGTCAGCTTGAAGCCACGGTTGAGGGTGTGGATGCGGGTCGCCTCGATGGGTAGCGTGGCGCCGCCCATGCTGGTCCAGGCCAGGCCAGTGATCACGCCTTTGCCAGCCAGTACCTGCTCGCTGCGGAACACCGGCGTACCGAGCGCGGCCTCCAGGTCCTTGGTGCCGATCTTCAGTTTGGCTTCAGGGTCTTCCAGCAGCCTGATTACGGCCTTGCGCACCAGCTTGCCCAATTGCTTCTCAAGCTGGCGCACGCCGGCTTCGCGGGCATAGCCTTCGATCACCATGCGCAAGGCACTGTCGCTGATGCTGAGGCTGGTCTTGGCCACGCCAGCCTTTTCCAGCTGCTTGGGCCACAGGTGGCGCTTGGCGATGGCCAGCTTTTCTTCGGTGATGTAACCGGACAGGCGGATCACTTCCATGCGGTCGAGCAACGGCCCGGGGATCGAGTCGAGGGTGTTGGCGGTGCACACGAACAGCACTTTGGACAGGTCCAGGCGCAAGTCGAGGTAGTGGTCGAGGAAGTCGACGTTCTGTTCCGGGTCGAGGGTTTCCAGCAACGCGGAAGCCGGGTCGCCCTGGTAGCTCTGGCCCATCTTGTCGATCTCGTCGAGCATGATCACCGGGTTCATCACTTCGACGTCTTTCAGTGCCTGCACCAGCTTGCCGGGCTGGGCGCCGATGTAGGTACGCCGGTGGCCCTTGATCTCGGCTTCGTCACGCATGCCGCCAACGCTGAAGCGGTAGAACGGCCGGCCCAGCGACTCGGCAATGGACTTGCCGATGCTGGTCTTGCCCACCCCGGGCGGGCCTACCAGCAGCACGATCGAGCCGCTGATCTCGCCTTTCCAGGCGCCCACGGCGAGGAATTCGAGGATGCGTTCCTTGATGTCGTCGAGGCCGGCGTGGTACTGGTCGAGTACTTTGCGCGCATGCTTCAGGTCGAGCTTGTCCTTGCCATAAACGCCCCACGGCAGGGCAGTGGCCCATTCGAGGTAGTTGCGGGTTACGGCGTATTCGGGCGAACCGGTTTCGAGAATGCCCAGTTTGCCCATCTCTTCATCGATGCGCTTGCGTGCCTGGGGTGGCAGGGTCTTGCCTTCGAGGCGTTGTTCGAACTGTTCCAGGTCGGCGCTGCGGTCGTCCTTGGTCAGGCCCAGCTCCTGCTGGATGACTTTAAGCTGTTCCTTGAGAAAGAACTCGCGCTGGTGTTCACCGATCTGCCGGTTGACCTCGGCCGAGATCTCGTTCTGAAGCCGCGCGACTTCCACCTCTTTGCGCAGCATCGGCAGGACCTTTTCCATGCGTTTGAGCATGGGCACGCAGTCGAGTACTTCCTGCAACTGGTTGCCGGTGGCCGAGGTAAGTGCGGCGGCAAAGTCGGTGAGCGGCGAGGGGTCGTTGGGGCTGAAGCGGTTGAGGTAGTTCTTCAGCTCTTCGCTGTACAGCGGGTTGAGCGGCAGCAGCTCTTTGATCGCGTTGATCAGCGCCATGCCGTAGGCCTTGACCTCGTCGGTGGGTTCGGCGGGCTGGCGAGGGTACTCCACTTCGACCAGGTAGGGCGGGCGGTGGTGCTTGAGCCAGCTGCGGATGCGTACCCGGGTCAGGCCTTGGGCGACGAATTGCAGCTTGCCGTTTTCGCGGCTGGCGTGGTGCACCTTGACCAGCGTGCCGTACTGCGGCAGCGCCGAGGTATCGAAATGGCGATGGTCTTCTGGCGGGGTGTCCATGAAGAACAGTGCCAGGCAGTGGTCCGGTGACTTGGCCACCAGGTCGAGGGTTTCGGCCCAGGGTTCTTCATTGACGATGACCGGTAGTACCTGGGCCGGGAAGAACGGGCGGTTGTGGATCGGGATGACGTAGACCTTGTCCGGCAACTGCTGGCCGGGCAGGGCGAGGGCGTGACCGGTTTCGGCCTGAGTGGTGGTGTGCTCGACTTCGCTGTGTTCGTCGGGGTGTTCCGGGAAATCCTGCTGGTCGCTCATGGGGCACCTGCGTGAATGGCTATGGTGCTTAGATGGGGCGGGGGGGGATGGGTTTCAATGGTAGACCAAGGCAGCAGGGGAGAGGCTTCATCTTTGGGTGCCTGTACTGGCCTCATCGCCGGCAAGCCAGCTCCCACAGGTACTGCACAGGCCTTGAAAGCAGTGGGTTACCTGTGGGAGCTGGCTTGCCGGCGATGGGGCCGGTACAGGTGAATGAGCCCCTGAGGAGGGGCTCGGCAGCTTTATTCAGCCAATTTGTAAGCGATGATGTAATCGCCCATCTTTGTACCCAGCGAGCCATGGCCGCCGGCAGTCACCAGCACATATTGCTTGCCATCCTTGCCGGTGTAGGTCATTGGCGTGGCCTGGCCACCTGCTGGCAGGCGGGCACTCCACAGCTCCTTGCCGTTGTTCACGTCATAGGCGCGCAGGTACTGGTCCAGGGTGCCGCTGAGGAAGCCCACGCCACCGGCGGTGACAATCGAGCCGCCCATGCTCGGCACGCCAACTGGCAGGCCGATTGGCACCGGGGTGCTGTCGCGGGTGGTACCGTTCTTGTGCTTCCACACCACCTTGTTGGTGAACAGGTCGATGGCAGCAACGTAACCCCAGGCCGGAGCCTGGCACGGTACGCCCAGTGGCGACATGAACGGGTGCATGGTCACTGCATAGGGGGCGCCGGTGTTCGGCTGCACGCCGCTGGTCTCGCTTTCGCGCTTGCTGCCTTCGGCAACCTGCTCACGCGGCACCATCTTCGACACGAAGGCCATGTAGTTGGGCGAGGTGAACAGCAACTGGCGTACCGGGTCTACCGACACGCTGCCCCAGTTGAACACGCCGACGTTGCCTGGGTAGATCAGCGAGCCCTGCTCGGACGGCGGGGTGTACTGGCCTTCGTAGCGCAGTTCGCGGAACTGGATACGGCACAGCATCTGGTCGAACGGCGTGGCGCCCCACATGGCCTGTTCGGTCAGTTCAGGGCCGAGCAGGTTGAGGTCGGAGCGGGCCTGGGTCGGCGAGGTGTGATCGCCCTTCACTGCGCCTTGCGGGGTGGGGATTTCGCGGATCGGCACGATCGGCGTACCGTCGCGGCGGTCGAGCACATACAGGCTGCCTTGCTTGGTCGGTACGATGATTGCCGGTTTCACGCCATCGTCAGTCTTCAGGTGGACCAGGGTGGGCTGGCTGCCGACGTCCATGTCCCACAGGTCGTGATGGGTGAACTGGTAGTTCCAGCGGGCCTTGCCAGTGGCCAGGTCCAGGGCCACTACGCCAGCGCTGTACTTCTCCGCGCCTGGGGTGCGGTCGGCGCCCCACTGGTCCGGGGTCTGGTTGCCCAGTGGCAGGTAGATCATGCCAAGGTCTTCATCAACGCTGGCGATCGACCACATGTTGGCCGAATTACGGCTGTACTGCTTGCCGGGGGCCAATGGCTTGGTGTCGTCCGGGTTGTTGCTGTCCCAGTTCCACACCAGGTGGCCGTCGTGCACGTCGTAGGCGCGGATCACGCCGGACGGCTCGTTGGTCGACTCGTTATCGGTGACGTGGCCACCGATGATCACCAGGTCGCGGGTGACCGCAGCCGGCGAGGTGGAGTAGTAGCCGCCGGCAGTGAACGGGCCGATGCCGGTGGTCAGGTCGATCACGCCCTGGTTGGCGAAGCCTTCGCAGACTTTGCCGTTGTCGGCGTTGATGGCAATCAGGCGGGCATCGGCGGTTGGCAGGTAGAGGCGACGCGGGCAGGCCTGAGCCACGGCCTGGCCTGCGTCGGTGATTTTCGGTACCGGGCTGCCGTCGCGGCTGACGTAGCGGTTTTCGTCATAATACGAAACGCCACGGCAGGTCATGTGGGCAAAGCCTTTGAAGGTGCCGACCGGGCTTTTGACCTGAGGGTCGTAGCGCCAGATTTCCGCACCCGTGTCCGGGTCCAGGGCCAGTAGGCGGCTGTGCGCGGTGCAGGCATAGAGCATGCCGTTGACCTTCAGCGGGGTGTTCTGGTTGGTCAGCTCCACCGGGTCGTTTTCGGTTGGCAGGTCACCGGTACGAATACGCCAGGCTTCTTCCAGGCGGTAAGCGTTCTGCGGGGTGATCTGGCGCAGTGGCGAATAGCGGTCGCCATGCTCGGTGCGGCCATAGGCCTGCCATTCGCCATCTGGCATGGCCGGGGCGGCGCTGGCCATTTCGCTGCTTTCGCGGCCCAGTTCGCCGAACACTTCACCGGGGTGGGTGAACTGGCTGGCGATTGCGCAAGCACCCGAAGCGACCACTGCAACGCTGAGCAAAGCGGTATTGGCTTTGACAGCAGGGCCGATCAGCGGGCGACGTGCCCATGGCAGCAACAGCACTACGCCGATGGCAAACCAGATGGCCAGGCGTGGCACCAGTTGCCACCAGTCCAGGCCCACCTCAAGCAAGGCCCATACCGTGCTGCCCAGCAGCACCAGGCCGTACAGGCCCAGGGCAATGCGACGCTGGGCCAGCAGCAGGATGCCCGAAACGGCAAAGCCGATACCGGCGATCAGGTAGTACAGCGATCCGCCCAGCTGGCTCAACTTGATGCCGCCGGCCAGCAGGGCCAGGCCCATCAGCAACAGCAACGCGCCGACCAGGCGCGGTAGCCAGCGGCTTCCATTGTTGGCACTTTCAGTGCTCATCGTAGGTTCTCCGTCAGGTCAAAAAGGGGTTAGAAACTGCTCTGGATCTTCAGGCCACCGACCAGGGCGCCATCGACCTGCGACACCCCGCCCGGGTGGCGGATGTACTGCAGGTTGGGGCGTACCGTGAGCCAGTCGGCCAGATGGATGCCGTAGTACAGCTCGGCGCTGTACTCGGTGTCCTGCACGGGCAGGTAACCGGGGTTGTCGTAGTCGTCGAGGCCGGCGGCCTGGTTGGCCAGGCGGGCGTTCTTGCGGTAGGCAGGGTTGACGTGCACGCGGGCCAGGGCGAAACCGATGTCGTCCTTGGCGCGGGCGTCGAAAGGCCCTTTGTATACCAGTCCTGCCTGCACATAGTTGTCGATGGCATTGGTCTTCTTGTCGTGCACCGTGGCGTTGGCGAACAGGCTCAGGCCGCGCGACTGGTCTGACGCCAGCGAGGTCACCTGCTGCTGGGCGCCGAGCCACATGCCGTGCTTGCTCGAGCTGCTGCGGTAGGCGGCGCCGCTGAGGGCTGCCGGCTGACCGTTGCTGTCCTTGAGAACATCTTGTGCCTTGGCATTACTGTAGTAGTAGCCGGCGCGATATTCCCCTTTCAGGCCTTGGATACGTGGGGTCCATACCAGTTCGACTGGCATTACCGCGCCCTGGGTGCCGCTGCCGCTGAGCTTGAAGCCGTTGCCGGATTCGAGGTTGGAAGGGTTCTGCTCGAACACGCCGACCTGTGCGTACAGTTCGGGGGTGAGGTTGTAGCGCACGCGCAGGGCCCACTGGCTGACGGGCCAGTTGTACCAGATGCCGCCGACCCAGTTGCCCACCTGCGAGCCGCAGAAGGCCAGGTTCTGGAAGTCGCAAGGGAAGCTGTTGAAGTCTTCGCCTTCGCCGAACCGGCCGAATTTCACGTCCAGCGCGCCATCGAAATACTTCTGCTTGATCCACATTTGCGTCAGCCGCCAGGTTTCGCCACGGCCCCATACTTCCTGGGCCGAGGTGAAGCCGCCGACGCGTGGGTCGTTGATGCGGTCGTTGCTGATGTTGTCGCCGTGACGTTCGGTGATGGTCAGCTGGATTTCGGTGTCGTGCCAGCCGAGGATCTTGTCCAGATCCAGGTGGCTGCCAAAGGTGAACTGGTCGCTGTAGCGCGCAGTGCGGTCGTGGTCGTAGCCGCCGTGCAGGTTGCTGCCCATCTCGCCGGTGTAGCCGAGGGTGAAGTCGTAGCCTTTTTCCAGCAATTCGCTGCGGGTGCCGCCCCAGTCGCCAAGCATCCATGGGGAGTCGCTGGCGAACATTTCGCTGGCGCCGACGGGGGTGGCCAAGGCACTGAGGGCAAGGCCGATGTAACAGGTTTTGGGCAGTTGGAGCATGAGATAGCGCTATCTTTTGATTATTGAAAAAACGGCAAGCGCATCGAAGGGCGGGCCCTTCAATGGATATGGCGACTAAATGGTTTCGATGAAGCGTTTCAGCTTGAGGCGGGGAGGATATAGCGGAAGTTGTAAGAAAAAAAGACAAATTGTCGCAGTTGATTGTTGCTGATCTGGCAACAGTCAATGCCGGCGATCAAAACCTGAAAGCTTGCCAGGACTCTGTGGGAGCGGGCATGCCCGCGAACACCGGCGGAGCCGGTGCCATCTACCGCATTGGATTCTTCGCGGGCATGCCCGCTCCCACAGATGCAGGTTCGCAATTAGAAAGTGGTACGCAAGCCCACTTCCACACTACGCCCCGGCGCCGGTGCGATATCGCGCAGGATCGAGCTGGCGTAGCGTACGGTCTGGTCGGTCAGGTTCTCGCCGCGCACAAACGCCAGCCACTGGCTCTGGCCAATGTCGAAGCGGTAGCCAACGCTTGCACCCAGCGTGGTATAGCCATCGGTGCTGGTTTCGTTGGCTGGCTTGCGGTGCTGCGATGCCGCATGCTGCACATCCACCCGCGCCTGCCAGCGGTCCAGCTCCCACACCAGGCCGCTGTTAAGGCGCAGTGGGGCAATGCGTGGCAGCGGCTCGCCACTGTCGAGGTTCTTGGCGCGGGTGTAGTCACCGGACAGTTCCAGCGCGAAGCTGCCGTAACGGTTCTCGACCAGTTGCCAGCGGTCCTGGGCTTCGATGCCGTAGAAGCGCGCCCGTACGCCCTGGTACTGGTACTCCGGGAACCCGTCGTGGTCATGATCGTGGTCGTGGTCTTCTTCGTCATGGTCGTGGTCATGCCCGCCTTCGCGGATGTTACCGGTGCCAATCAGCCCGATGTAGTTGCGGAAGTGGCTGTAGAACACCCCGACACTGCCTTTGTGGGTGCCATTGTCGAAGCGCAGCGCCAGGTCGGCGGAAATGGCTTTTTCCTTGTTCAGGCTGGCATCACCGACTTCAAATGCACCGGTAGCCACATGGGCGCCATTGGCGTACAGCTCGTAGAAGGTCGGGGCGCGTTCGGTGTAGCCGAGGTTGGCAGCCAGCGACCAGACCGGGTCGAGTTGGTACACCGCCCCGGAAGACAGGCTGAAGGCGTTGAAGCTGCTGGCGCTGTCGGCGTCGACGAAATTTTCGTTGCCTTTGGCATCCGGGTCGACCCGCGTGTGCTCCAGGCGTGCACCCAGGCTCAGGTTCAGGCGCTCGGTGGCCTGCCACTGCTCCAGCATGAACAGGGCCAGGCTGTCGGTATTGGTGTGCGGGACGAAGGCTTCCTCGCCCAGGGCGGAGAATTCGTTGCGGCTGACCTGCGCACCGATCACCCCTTCCACCGGCCCGAGCGGTTGATGGCGGGCTTCGATGCGGGCTTCGTAGCCCTTGTTCTTGAAGGTGGTGTGCACCTCGCCTTGTTCGATCTCACGGTGTTCGTAATCGGTATAGCCGGCATCGACCTTGACCGAGCTGAACGGGCCGTCGAGGTCACGCACCTCGGAGGCGAAGGCGTAATGGTCCTGTTTCATGTCCAGGCGTACACCGGATTCGGCCACCGAGCCGTAGTTGCTGTCGTAGCCGCTGTACGACAGGCCGGCGTAGCCGTGATCCCAATGGTAGGCGCCACCGATTGCACCGCCGTCCTGGCGACCGTCGCTGTTTTCCAGGCGGTGTTTGCTGCCGGGCTCATCGGCGTCACGCACCTTGGAGCTGCGCGCGTAACCGGGTATGCGCAGGTCGTTGAACTGGCGGCTGTTGGCATCCAGGTGCAGTGCGAAGGTGCCGTTACCGGCCTCGAGCTTGCCCGCACTGCTGCGGGTGGTGTCGGCGCCGCCGTAGCGCAGTTCGCCGGCACCGTGGATGCCTTCGATGGGCGCATCCGGGATGCGGTTGTCGAAGGTATTGACCACGCCACCGATGGCGTTGCCGCCATACAGCAGGGCGGCCGGGCCGCGAACGATCTCGACGCGCTCGACCGTTACCGGGTCCAGCGGCACGGCGTGGTCGTAGGACAGCGACGAGGCATCCAGGGCGCCGACGCCATTGCGCAGAATGCGAATACGGTCGCCGTCCAGGCCGCGGATTACCGGGCGGCTGGCGCCAGGGCCGAACCAGGTGGAGCTGACACCGGGCTGCTTGTTCAGGGTTTCACCGAGGCTGCCGTGCTGTTGCTGCAACAGGCTGTCGCCTTCAAGCACGGTACTGGGAGCCGCCAGCTGTTGGTTGCCCAGCGGGTTGGCGGTGATGACCTGGGGTTGGAGTTCCACGGCCTGGCTGGGTGAGGCGGCCAGCCAGAGCGCGACGGCAAGGGGGGAGAGGCGAAGCGGTGCGTACAACATGGGGATGGGGCGTTCCTTGGCAGATGCTTTTGTAATGTTACAACATAACATATCTATTTCAGCACAGAGGTTTTGCCCATGGCCAGTGGTTTTTCTGTCGACACCACTGATCCCACCCGCCACTACACTCGTGTAAGGTGCGCATCTTTCCTACGGAGCACAGCATGAGCACGGCCCAACACAACGCGCTGCACGGCAAGACCCTTGAACAGATCCTCACCGAGCTGGTAGCGCACTACCAATGGCAAGGCCTGGCCGAGCGCGTGGATGTGCGCTGCTTCAAGAGCAACCCGACCATCAAGTCGAGCCTGACCTTCTTGCGTAAAACACCGTGGGCGCGGGAAAAGGTCGAGCAGCTGTATGTGAAGCTGCAGCGTCAGGCCTGAAATGCCGCAACGTCCCTGGCTGACTGGCGTGGCCGTGCTGGGCTGGTTCGGTTTGACCGTTCAAATCTACCTGGTGCTTGTGGCTCGCTGGCAGGAGCAGGCCAGCCTGATTGGCGGCCTGATCAATGTGTTCGGCTATTTCACCGTACTGAGCAATACCCTGGTGGCGACGGTGCTCAGCTACGCGGCGTTTGGGCGGGAGGGGCGTGGTAAGCGGTTCTTCCTGTCGCCCTCGGTGAGTTCAGCAATTGCTGCCAGCATCCTGCTGGTTGCGTTGGCGTACAGCTTGTTGTTGCGCCATTTGTGGCAGCCGCAAGGCTTGCAGTGGCTGGCGGATGAACTGCTACACGATGTGATGCCGGTGCTGTACGCCTTGTACTGGTGGTGCGCGGTGCCCAAGGGCACGTTGCGGTTATGGCACCTGGCGGTCTGGGCGATTTACCCGGCGCTGTACTTCGGCTATGCGCTGTGGCGGGGCAGCGAGATTGGTGTGTATGCCTACCCGTTCATCGATGTGGCGAGCCTGGGGTATGGGCAGGTGATGCTCAATGCCCTTGGGGTGCTGGCGGGGTTCTGGGGGATAGGGCTGGTGTTGCTGGGGCTGGACCGGTGGCGCGGGGTGCGGAAATTTGCTTAGCCTGTGCTGGCCTCTTCGCGGGCACGCCCGCTCCCACAGGTACTGCACATATCCCGAGGGCAGTGGAGTACCTGTGGGAGCGGGCGTGCCCGCGAAGAGGCCAGCACAGGCAGAAAACAATCACTCGTCGTCCGCAGTCCCGTCGGCCCGCCAATAGGCCGCAGCCTTCAGCGCATCTTCCGGCACGCCTTTCTCAAGCAACAACGCCTTGGCCTGGCGCGTGAGTGCCTTTTCCAGCGCCACCCAACCATACAGCCGGCCTTGCGGCAACGTCAGGTTTTTCACCAGCGCCAACAAATCTTCCTGCTGGCGGCGCACCCAGATCACTTCGACTTGTGCCTTGCTCGGCAGTGGCTGGCGCTCCTGTTCGTCTTCGATCTGGATCACTGCCAGCACCTGGCGGCCTGCCGGCAGTTCTTCCAGTCGGCGACCAATCGCCGGTATGGCCGTTTCGTCACCGATCAGCAGGTAGCTGTCGAACATATCCGGCACCACCAGCGATGCCCGTGGCCCGGCGATGTTCAGGGTTTGCCCCGGCGCGGCCTGCGCAGCCCAGGTGGAGGCGGGGCCATCGCCGTGCAGTACAAAGTCGATATCCAGTTCATTGGCCACCAGGTCGATGCGCCGTGGCGTGTACTCGCGCATGGTGGGCCGTGCACCACCGTCCCGGCCCATGTTCCGGGCCTCGATGGCCTGCTGTTGCTCCGGCGTTTCGGCGAACAGCAGCTTGATATGGTCGTCGCTGCCTACGCTGGTGAAACCTTGCAGTTCATCACCGCCGAGGGTGATACGGCGCATGCGCGGGGTGAGGTCGGTGACCCGCAGTACCTGCAGGCGGCGCTGGCGGATCTCGTGGTTGACGCGGTGGATGGTGTCACTCATGGGAAGTCTCCCTTGCAGGTTCAGCCGGCCCTGAGGCGATGGCCTTGGCAGTTTGGTTGAGCAAGTCGCGAACCCGTTCGATTTCTTCCGGTGTCCAGCGGCCGCTGTGCATGTGCAGCGCGTGGCGCAGGTTGCCGACGGCTTCATGAATCTCTGGCGGGCGGTCATGGCCGCGCAGGGCGCGTTTGCTGACTTCAATGCGCATGCGCACGCCGTCCAGCGCGACGGCCTGTTCAGCCAGGGCTGTGCGGCCGGCATCGGTAATGGCGTAAAGGCGTTTGCTGCCCTGCACCTGGCCGCTGATCAACTCGGCTTCCTCAAGAAAGTTCAGCGTGGGGTAGATCACCCCGGGGCTTGGGCTGTAGCTGCCGTCGAACAGGTTTTCGATCTGGCGGATAAGGTCATAGCCGTGGCCAGGCTGCTCGGCAAGCATGGCCAGCATCAGCAGCTTGAGGTCACCGGGGGCAAACACGCGCGGGCCGCGTTCGCCACGGCCGGGGCGCCGCTCAAAGGGGTCATGGTGGGTGTGTTCGCGCATGGGGGCAGGGCTCCGTCGTTTGCGATATATCGTAAGATATTACTCAAGATATATCTAAAGACAAGCCCTTATATGCGGATGATTATCATCTACTCTTTCGATACATCCCCTTTTGGTGCGGTGGTGCTCACCGCTACCTGTGGCGGCTTGCATTCATTCGGATTGCCCGGCTGCAGGTACGGCATGAGTATCGGAGCCATGCCTTTGAGCACCTGTACCGGCAGTGCCGAGGTGAATTTGAATGCCTCTGCCGAGCGCCCCGGCACAAAGGCGGTGAGGGTGCCGAAGTGGTTGTCGCCCAGGAAGAACACGAAAGTGGCGGTACGGTTGAGCGAGCGCGAACCGATCAGCCGACCGCCGGCGCCGAAGCTTTCGATGCGGTTGTCACCGGTACCGGTCTTGCCGCCCATCACCAGTGGGGTGCCATCTTGCAGCTTGAAGCTGCCGGAAATACGCCGCGCAGTGCCTGCATCCACCACTTGCGACATGGCGCCTTTGAGCGCACGCGCCACCTCAACCGGCAGGATCCGCACACCCCGGTCCGGGTCGGTGATCAACTTGGTTTCGTAAGGTGTGTCGGCAGCAAAGTGCAGGGTATCGATGCGCAGGGTTGGCAGGCGAATGCCGTCGTTCTGGATGATACCGACCAGCTCCGAGAGGGCGGCAGGGCGGTCGCCCGAACTGCCGATGGCGGTGGCGAGCGAGGGCACCAGGTGGTCGAATGGATAGCCCACGCGTTTCCAGCGTTGGTGGATGTCGAGGAAGGCTTCGATTTCGACCATGGTTCGGATGCGGCTGTCGCGGGCGCCTTGGTAGCGGCTCTTGAACAGCCAGCCGTAGACCTCCTGGCGCTCGAAGCGGCTGGCGTTGACCATCTCGGTCAGGCTTGAACTGGGGTTTTTCAGCAGGTAGCCGAGCAGCCACAGGTCCAGTGGGTGAACCTTGGCGATGTAGCCTTGGTCGGGCAGGTCGTACTTGCCTGGGCCGTAAGCGTCGTACATCTCCGACAGGCGCCCATCGGTCAGCTTGCCCAAGGCAATCTTGTCACCCTTGAGGTGGGCTCGCACGAAGGCATTGAAGGTTTCCTGCCCGGCATCCGGGAACAGGTAGCGATGCACCGCAGCCAGGCGCTGCGGGGTCACGCGCATGCTGTCGAGGAACGTGTCCAGCCGTTGTTGCGAGGTCTTGCGCTGGTATTTCTTCCAGAAGCGCATCAGGTAATTGGTGCCTTCCTTGTCGGCGAAACGGGCCAGGTACTCCTGGCGGCGCGGGTCGGCGTCGTCCTTGAGCAGCGGCACGCGGTTGAACGGCTGCTGATAGGTCACGTAACGCACCAGGTCGCGCATCAGGCGGATGAACGGCAGGTTGATCGATTCGCGCAGGGCATCCTTCAGGGTCGGGTTGCGGTTGTTGTCTTCTTTGCGGAAGTTGTTGAACACATGCATGCCACCGCCGGTGAAGAAGGCTTCGCCGGTGTTGGCGGAGTATTTGCGTTCCAGCGCGGCGTCGAGCATGGCATCCAGGCTCTGGTTCTTGCTGTTTTGCGCCAGCCATTCCAGCGACCACTGGGTGATGCGGTCCAGCTCCGCCACCTCGACCTTTTTCAGTTCGGCAGCGGGTTTGCCGGCGTATTTGTCGTGCAGTTCGGCGATGATCTCCAGATACGTGGTGAGCACCCGCAGTTTGGCGGTGGAACCCAACTCCAGCTTGCTGCCTTCATTAATATCGAAGGGCTGGTTGGTGCTATCGGTCTGTACTCGCACCCGGGAGCCGTCGGCAGTGCGCTCGAACAGGGTAAAGCTGTAGCTCACCTGGTCGGTGGTCTTGCTGGTCAGCAGGCGCTCGCCGATCAGGCCCATTTGCGCAGCGAACGCGGGGTCGGCAAGGTTCTTCAGGTACTGGCTCACCTGCAACTGCAAATCTGCCTGCAGTGTGCTCGTGGCAGACACGTCAAGGCGGTCGAGGTCGTACAGTGGGCGGTTGAGCATGGCAGCCATGCGGTTGCGCGCCAGGCTGATGCCCTTGTTGGTGACGATTGGTACGATGGTCGGTTGTGCCACCCAGTCGCGGTACACCGCTTTGCTGGCAAGCGCGGCATCGGCCAGCGACTGCTCGATCACCTTGTTGGCGGCGAGCACGCGGATATGCGAGTCGGTGAGTTCGGCCAACTCGACGCGGCCCTTGGACAGGTAGTGTGAAGGGCGGCGCTGGGCAATCATCAGCGACAGTACCTGGCGCAGGGCCAGGCCGCGTGCAGCCATGCTCTCGGGGTCGCTGGCGGTGGAGGTCAGGGCCTGGTTGACCTGGTCGAAGTCGGCGCCGTACCACACCCGCAAACCTTCCGCCATGCCATGCACTTCGCCATGCCCAGGCACCGCAGACAGCGGCACGCTGTTGAGGTAGTCACGCACGATGCGCTGGCGCGCTTCAGTGGTGTCTGGCCCCCCCTGGTAGGCGCGCACGCTGGCGGAAATCATCTGCCGTATTTTCTCGGCGCCTGAAACGGTCAGGCCGTCCGGTGAGTGGCGGTACTTTTCCAGCTGCGTGGCCAAGGTACTGCCCCCGGCAGACTGGCCAGGCAGGGCAAGGTACTTGGCCACCTGGCTGTAGGCAGCCTTGGCAAAGCGTGGCCAGTCCACCGCCGGGTTGTTGCGAGGGTCCTGGGTATCGAGCAGGTCGCGGTTCTCGATGAACAGCAAGCTGTTGACCATCACGGGCGGAATCGCTGCAAAGTCCGGGTACAGGTGCTGCGGGTAGTTGTACTGGTACAGCATGTCGCCACGGCAGTCGGTGATCGACAGGCCGGCCTGGATTTTCTCGATGTAGGGCACGAACAGCCCGTGATCAACGTAGTTCATCAACGCTGGTGAGAATTTCACCTGCTCGCTGATCATGTAGTCGCGTTTGAGCAGGCGTGGCAGGAATTCGCCCAGGGCGCTGTAGCCCAGGCGTTTGTCGAAGGGGCCTTCACCGGGGTACACGATGGCGTCGCTGGGGCCGGGCTGCAGCGAGTAAGTCAGCGTGCCGGCCAGTTTGCTGAATTCTCGCGATTGCAGTTCGGACGTGCGGAATTCGTCATACGCAGCAAAGCCGATAGCCACCAGCGCCACCAGCAGGATGAGAATGATCAGTCGCCACCATAGCCGACGCTGACGGGGTGACTTGGGCTGTGGCGTCTCGGCCGGAGGTATCTCGGGTGCTTCCGTTCTGCTTGGTTCCGATTGCCACAGTGCGCCCATAGTCTTCTATCCGGCCAGGTATTTTCGTGTTGCTTGTCTGAAGCTTAGACGTTGAGCGGCTGAGGTGAAAAATTTGTAGGACGCGGAGAAAAGTAGCGTAGGGCTATGCGGCTTTGGTGTGGGTTTATTCGTACAACGATGTTGCTATGGTGCCTGGGAGAGCGGGGGGACAACTTCACGCCTCCGGATTTCTCGCCAAATTTCTGCACATATACAGTGAAAACCCCTACAACGGTCTTCCTATACTGCTCGCCCCCTTCGCCCTGCCGGGCGCTCTAACCCGGCACACGGGCCGGCCCACAAGGCCAGCCTGGCAAGCCAACGCCACGCCTATCGGCATGGCCGGTGCTGCACGAAGGTCAAATCCAATAACAAAATGAGGTTGTATTGCTATGCCAGTCGGCAACCACCCTGCCCACGGCCCTGCCACCGAAGGCGGCCCGCTCAAGCGTGAACTGGGCGAACGGCACATCCGCCTGATGGCGCTGGGCGCCTGTATCGGCGTCGGTCTCTTCCTGGGTTCGGCCAAGGCCATCGAAATGGCCGGCCCTGCCATCATGCTTTCCTACATCATCGGCGGCCTGGCCATCCTGGTCATCATGCGCGCCCTTGGTGAAATGGCCGTGCACAACCCTGTCGCCGGCTCGTTCAGCCGCTATGCACAAGACTACCTCGGCCCGCTGGCGGGCTTCCTTACCGGCTGGAACTACTGGTTCCTCTGGTTGGTGACCTGCGTTGCCGAAATCACCGCGGTGGCCATCTATATGGGCATCTGGTTCCCCGATGTACCACGCTGGATCTGGGCCCTCGCGGCGCTGGGCAGCATGGGCGCGGTCAACCTGGTGGCGGTGAAGGCCTTTGGTGAGTTCGAGTTCTGGTTTGCGCTGATCAAGATCGTCACCATCATCGCCATGGTCCTGGGCGGTATCGGCGTCATTGCCTTCGGCTTTGGCAATGACGGCGTGGCTTTGGGCATTTCCAACCTGTGGAGCAACGGTGGTTTCATGCCTAATGGCATGACCGGTGTGTTGATGTCGCTGCAGATGGTGATGTTCGCCTACCTGGGCGTGGAAATGATCGGTTTGACGGCCGGCGAGGCACGCAACCCGCAAAAGACCATCCCGCAGGCCATTGGCTCGGTGTTCTGGCGCATCCTGCTGTTCTACGTCGGCGCATTGTTCGTGATCCTGTCGATCTACCCGTGGAACGAAATCGGCAGCCAGGGTAGCCCGTTTGTCATGACCTTCGAGCGCCTTGGTATCAAGACCGCGGCGGGTATCATCAACTTCGTGGTCATTACCGCGGCATTGTCGTCGTGCAACGGTGGCATTTTCAGCACCGGGCGCATGCTTTACAGCCTGGCGCAGAACGGCCAGGCGCCGGCGGCCTTCGCCCGTACCTCGAAGAACGGTGTACCGCGCAATGCGCTGTTGTTGTCGATTGGCGCACTGCTGCTGGGCGTGCTGGCCAACTATCTGGTGCCGGAAAAGGTGTTTGTCTGGGTCACTTCGATCGCCACCTTCGGCGCGATCTGGACCTGGGTAATGATTCTGCTGGCGCAGCTCAAGTTCCGCGCAGGCCTTACCACCGCTGAGCGCAAGGCGCTGAAGTACCGCATGTGGCTGTGGCCGCTGAGTTCCTACCTTGCCCTGGCGTTCCTGGTGCTGGTGGTCGGCCTCATGGCGTACTTCGAGGATACCCGCGTGGCCCTTTACATTGGCCCGGCGTTCCTGGTGTTGCTGACGGTGTTGTATTACGCGTTCCGGTTGGCGCCGAAAGAGGCGCAGGGCGTAGCCAGTACCGCTTCCTGATCTGAAATTGCCGGGGCCGCTTTGCGGCCCATCGCGACACAGGCCGCTCCTACAGGAGACCGCGTATTTCTGTAGGAGCGGCCTTGTGTCGCGATCGGGCTGCGCAGCAGCCCCATGGTTCGATCAGGCAGCCACCTCACTGTGCGGCTCAAAGCTGTCCGCCCGCGCCAGTTGCCACATACGCGAATAGAACTGGCCATTCACCTCACCGGTCAGTAACTCTCCCGGTTTCAAGAACACATGCATCTGCGAGAACAGCTTGATCTCGGTGGCCGAGATGCGCCGCACCAGATGCTTGGCTTCCAGTTGTGCCGGGTGCTCCAGGCCTGCCGCGGCGAGCATTTCAGCCAAGGCTCGCAACGTGTTGTGGTGGAAGTTAAGCACCCGCTGGGCCTTGTCCGGCACTACCAGCGCACGCTGGCGTAGCGGGTCTTGCGTTGCCACGCCGGTCGGGCACTTGTTGGTGTGGCAGCTCTGCGACTGAATGCAGCCGATGGCGAACATGAAGCCGCGCGCCGAGTTGGCCCAGTCAGCGCCAATGGCCAGCACGCTGGCGATGTCGAAGGCGCTGACGATCTTGCCGCTGGCGCCCAGCTTGATCTTGTCGCGCAGGTTCAGGCCGACCAGGGTGTTGTGTACGAACAGCAGGCCTTCACGCAGCGGTACACCGATATGGTCGGTGAACTCCACCGGTGCCGCGCCGGTACCGCCTTCCTTGCCATCGACGACGATGAAGTCGGGCAGAATGCCGGTTTCCAGCATGGCCTTGGCAATGCCCATGAACTCCCAGGGGTGGCCCAGGCAGAACTTGAAGCCTACCGGTTTGCCGCCGGACAGCTCACGCAACTGGGCAATGAACTGCATCATCTCGATCGGGGTGGAGAATGCGCTGTGGCGCGAAGGCGAGATGCAGTCTTCGCCCATCAGCACACCACGGGTTTCGGCAATTTCCTGAGTGACCTTGTGTTTCGGCAGGATGCCGCCATGGCCGGGTTTGGCACCTTGGCTCATCTTGATTTCGATCATCCGCACCTGCGGGCTGCGCGCCTGGGTGGCGAAGCGTTCGGGGTCGAAGCGCCCGTCCGGCGTGCGGCAGCCGAAGTAGCCACTGCCCAGTTCCCAGACCAGGTCGCCGCCGTGCTCACGGTGATACGGGCTGATACTGCCTTCGCCGGTGTCATGGTGGAAGTTGCCCAGCTTGGCGCCCTGGTTGAGGGCGCGGATGGCATTGGCGCTGAGCGACCCGAAGCTCATGGCCGAAATGTTGAAGATCGATGCCGAGTACGGCTGGCTGCACTGCGGCCCGCCGACGATGATGCGGAAGCTGGCCGGGTCGGCCAGCGGCGCAGGGCGCATGGAATGGCCGATGAATTCGAAGCCGGATTCATACACATCGATCAGGGTGCCGAACGGTTTGTCCGACGCCTCGTTCTTTGCCCGCGCATACACCAGTGAACGTTGGGCACGGGAGAACGGCAGGGCATCGCTGTCCGATTCCAGCAGGTACTGGCGGATTTCCGGGCGGATGGCCTCTACCAGGTAGCGGATGTTACCCAGGATCGGGTAGTTGCGACGGACCGCATGGCGTTGCTGCAGCAGGTCGAACAGGCCGATCAGGCTGAGGATGCCCGTGGTCAGGGTGAACGGCCATAACCATTCGTGGTGGGTGAAGGGCAGGCTCGCCAGGGTGAACAGCACACAGGCGGCGAAGAAGGCATAGCGGCTGAGAAGTGACAGGCTCATACGGGGTCCTTGCGATGGCGCGGTCAGGCTCAGGGCCTGGGGGCAAACCCCGACCATAGCCAAGTTGCGGGGCGCTGCAAATTAAAATCGGGGTAGCGAAAATCATTCTCGCCAAGTCATGTGCCGGACTTACCGGCCCTATCGCCGGCAAGCCAGCTTGTATGGTTAGACTTGAAGGGAGGAGGAGGGACAAAGCCAGCTTCTGACTGTTAGCGCAGTACAGACCG
>NZ_JBIBGE010000018.1:0-128097 GCF_042956345.1 Pseudomonas sp. NPDC008258 | reverse complement strand
CTCAGAGCCTGTCAAGCGTTTATTTTGAAGTTTTTTGCGAGAAACTCGTTTAGCTTCAAACACTTGGCTCGCTGCGATCTCTCGTAGCGGGAGGCGAATCATACAGCGTTTAAAAGCGCTGTCAACCACCATCTTAACCGCTTGCGATCATTCGATCATAGCCCTTTCAACACCACCTTAACTACCTAACTCGTTGAATATCAAGGAGTTTTTCGTTCAGATGTCGCTGGAAGTGGGGCGCATTATAAGGGGATTCGAAAGCGCGTCAACCCTTAATTTCAAGAAACTGTAATATCGCTGAAAAGCAAAGCGGGGCGGCCTGACGGCCGCCCCGCTTCTCGATAGCACCACGCGCTTCTAGAGCACGCCTGCATCGCGCAAGCGCTGCACCTCGCCCGCTTCCAGCCCCAATACCTCCTCGAGCACCACCTCGGTATGCTCACCCAGCAGAGGCGGCGCCCGCCGATACTCCACTGGCGTCTCCGACAACCTTATAGGGCTGGCCACCTGCGGCACGCTGCCTGCCAACGGGTGCGCAATACTCACCGCCAGCCCACGTGCCAGCACCTGAGGATCCTGGAACATCTGCGCCAGATCATTGATAGGCCCGCACGGGACGCCGGCAGCCTCCAGCTGGCTGACCCATTCGGCTGTTGTCTTGAATACCGTGGCCTGGCGAATCAGCGGGATCAGTTCAGCCCGGTTGGCCACCCGCTGCTTATTAGTAACGAAGCGTGGGTCGTCCGCCCATTGCGGCTGCCCGGCCACCTCTGCGAATTTGCGGAACTGGCCATCGTTGCCCACTGTAAGAATGAAATCGCCATCCGCGGTCGGAAAATCCTGATAAGGCACGATATTAGGATGTGCATTGCCCAGGCGGCGAGGCGGGTTACCTGTAGTCAGGTAGTTCATGGCCTGGTTCGCCAGGCAGGCCACCTGCACATCAAGCAGCGCCATGTCGACATGCTGCCCCACTCCGGTCTGCTCCCGATGGGCCAGAGCAGCAAGCATGGCCACCGTGGAGTACAGCCCGGTGAGAATGTCGGTAAGTGCCACGCCCACTTTGACCGGACCTGCACCCTCCTCACCCTCCGGGCGGCCGGTAAGGCTCATCAGCCCACCCAGCCCCTGAATCATGAAGTCATAACCCGCACGCTTGGCATACGGCCCCGTCTGGCCAAAACCGGTGATGGAGCAGTATATAAGCTTGGGGTTGATCACTTTGAGGCTCTGGTAGTCCAGGCCGTAGGCCGCCAGCCCACCCACCTTGAAGTTCTCGATGACGATATCGGACTTCGCTGCCAGCTCACGCACCAGGCGCTGCCCCTCAGGCTGGGTGAAGTCGATGGTCACCGAGCGCTTGTTACGGTTGGCCGACAGGTAGTATGCCGCCTCACTGGTGTTCTCTCCTGCCGCATCCTTGAGGAAGGGCGGCCCCCATGCGCGGGTATCGTCACCACTGCCCGGGCGCTCGACCTTGATCACGTCAGCGCCCAGGTCAGCGAGAATCTGACCAGCCCATGGGCCGGCCAACACGCGCGAAAGGTCCAGCACCCGCAGATGTGATAGCGCGCCCATGGGCTGGCTCCTTATTAATAGAAGGCCTGGATACCGGTTTGCGCACGCCCAAGGATCAGTGCATGCACGTCGTGGGTGCCTTCATAGGTGTTCACCACCTCCAGGTTGACCAGGTGACGGGCCACACCGAACTCATCGGAGATGCCGTTGCCCCCCAGCATGTCGCGCGCCATGCGGGCAATGTCCAGCGCCTTGCCGCAGGAGTTGCGCTTCATGATCGAAGTAATTTCCACCGCTGCGGTACCTTCGTCCTTCATGCGCCCCAAACGCAGACAGCCCTGCAGTGCCAGGGTGATTTCGGTCTGCATGTCGGCCAGCTTCTTCTGGATCAGCTGGTTGGCAGCCAGAGGGCGGCCGAACTGCTGACGGTCCAGGGTGTACTGACGCGCGGTGTGCCAGCAGGCTTCGGCGGCGCCCAGCGCCCCCCACGAGATGCCATAGCGGGCCGAGTTGAGGCAGGTGAACGGGCCTTTGAGGCCGCGCACATCCGGGAAGATGTTCTCCTCTGGCACGAACACATTGTCCATGACGATTTCACCGGTAATGGAGGCGCGCAGGCCAACCTTGCCATGAATCGCCGGGGCACTCAGGCCCTGCCAGCCTTTTTCCAGGACAAAGCCCCGGATATCCCCCGCATCGTCCTTGGCCCAGACCACGAACACATCAGCGGTCGGGCTATTGGTGATCCACATCTTGCTGCCGCTCAGGCGATAGCCGCCGTCAACCTTCCTGGCACGGGTAATCATCGATCCCGGGTCGGAGCCATGGTTAGGCTCGGTAAGGCCGAAGCAACCGATCCACTCGCCACTGGCCAGCTTGGGCAGGTATTTCTGCTTCTGTGCTTCGGTACCGAATTCGTTGATCGGGACCATCACCAGCGAAGACTGCACGCTCATCATCGAGCGGTACCCCGAGTCGATACGCTCCACCTCGCGGGCAATCAGGCCGTAGCACACATAGTTAAGGCCGCTGCCACCATATTGCTCGGGAATGGTTGCACCCAGCAGGCCGACCTCGCCCATTTCGCGGAAGATCGCCGGGTCGGTCTGCTCGTGGCGGAAGGCTTCGAGCACACGCGGGGCGAGCTTGTCCTGGGCGAACTGATAAGCGCTGTCTCGCACCATGCGCTCTTCTTCCGTGAGCTGCTGATCCAGCAGCAGCGGGTCGATCCAGTTGAAGCTTGCTTTACCGGCCATGAGCAAAATCCTCGAAATAGGGGGTAGTTTCTTGTGCCTTTGAGCCTAGGCCTGATCGGCTGCCGGGACAAACGAGGATTGCGCACCAATTAGTGATAATTTGTCACTTCGTAAATCGGCAAAATGCCATATTGACAGCCTTACAAGTGAGGTTGACGTACATGCGCCGCAAGATCCCCAGCACTGCCGCCCTGGTTTGCTTCGAGGCAGCAGCGCGCAACGAAAGCTTCACCAAGGCCGCCCAGGAGCTTGCCCTGACCCAAGGCGCCGTTTGTCGCCAAATTGGCGGGTTGGAGGCCTTTCTCAATGTGGAGCTGTTCCGCCGTTCGCGCCGGGGCGTGAAGCTGACCGAAGCCGGCCTTTCCTACAGCCGCCAGGTTGCCGCCCAACTGGACGCGGTCGAGCGCGATACCCTGTCGGTAATGGGCCAGCAGGGCGCCAGCGTGATCGAGCTGGCAGTAGTGCCAACCTTCGGCACCCAATGGCTGCTACCGCGCCTCAAGGGCTTCCAGCAAAGCCACCCGGAGGTCACGGTCAACCTTACCAACCGCACACGGCCATTCCTGTTTGCCGACACCGCCTTCGATGCCGCTATCTATTTCGGTGACGCCGACTGGTCAGGCACCCAGTCGCACCGGCTGATGGGTGAAAACCCGCTCCCCGTGTGCAGCCCGGCGCTACTGGCCGGGCAGGGCGTACTTGACGCACAGCGCATCGCCCAGCTGCCGCTCCTTCAACAAAGCACGCGCCCTTACGCCTGGCGGCAATGGTTCGGCAGCCTGGGAATGAATGTGGAACGCGACATGACAGGCCCGCGTTATGAACTATTCTCGATGCTCGCCCAGGCAGCCATGCATGAAATGGGGGTCGCGCTGATTCCACCGTTCCTGATCCAGCGCGAGTTGGAGGAGGGCAGGTTAGTGGTCGCTAACAGACACGCCCTCAGTAGCGACAAGGCCTACTATCTGATGATTCCGGAGCGCAAGGTAGAGTCGGCCTCGCTGCGCGCCTTCCGCGACTGGCTGGTAAGCCAGGCCCAGGCCTACACCGCAACAACATGAGCAAGTGCGACAAATTGACTATGTAGTCAATTATTTTAAACACCTACAGATATATGTATTTGTCGCATTTGAATAAACTGTTATGTAAGCCGAAAAATACCCTTTAACCCTGCTAACTACGCGGCCTTGCGGGTTATTTTTCGACATTCACCGTGCCCTGAGCGAATTGATCGAAAAATTTTTGATTTTTTCTCCTAATCTGCCAATAGCCCATGTTTGACGGGCTAGAGCCTTATTGCTGCGACAAGCGGTCACAGGGTGACTTGTAGTTTTAACTTCGTTTCGCTCCAGAACCGGTTGAAGGCCCCTGGGTTCGTCTGCAAAATGCTTCGCCCGCCTGGGATACGGCGGGTTGGCGCTCCACTGCCGCCCCAGCACACCACCCGAAGTGCGCTGGCTCTTACAAAGACAAAAGGTCACCGCAGGAGAATAAGTCGTGCACATTGGTGTTCCTCTCGAGACGCAGACCGGTGAGACAAGGGTCGCTGCGACCCCGGAAACCATCAAGAAACTGATTGGCCAGGGCCATCAGGTCACCGTCCAACGGGGGGCAGGGCTCAACGCCAGCATTCCGGACAGTGCCTATGAGGCCGTGGGCGCTTCCCTCGGGAACGCAGCCGATGCCTACGGCGCCCAGTTGGTGCTCAAAGTGGTCGCCCCCAACGACCAGGAACTGGCCCTGATCAACAGTGGCAGCCTCCTGGTGGGCATGCTCAACCCCTTCAACGGCGAACTGATCGGCAAGATGGCCGAGCGCGGCATAACCGCCTTCGCCCTGGAAGCCGCACCGCGTACGTCGCGGGCGCAAAGCCTGGACGTGTTGTCGTCGCAGGCCAACATTGCCGGTTACAAGGCCGTGTTGCTGGCTGCCCATCACTACCCACGCTTCATGCCCATGCTGATGACCGCCGCCGGTACCGTGAAGGCCGCGCGCGTGCTGATCCTGGGGGCAGGCGTTGCCGGCCTGCAGGCCATCGCCACGGCCAAGCGCCTGGGTGCGGTGATCGAAGCGTCCGACGTGCGCCCTGCCGTGAAAGAGCAGATCGAATCGCTGGGGGCCAAGTTCATCGACGTGCCCTACGAGACCGATGAGGAACGCGAGTGCGCCGAAGGCGTCGGCGGTTATGCCCGCCCGATGCCCGCCAGCTGGATGCAGCGCCAGGCCCAGGCCGTGCATGAACGCGCCAAGCAGGCGGATATCGTCATCACCACCGCACTGATTCCCGGCCGCAAGGCACCGACCTTGCTCAGCGCCGAGACCGTTGCGCAGATGAAGCCCGGCTCGGTGGTCATCGACCTTGCCGCGGCCCAGGGGGGCAACTGCCCGCTGACTGTTGCAGACCAGGTGGTGCAGGAAAACGGCGTGACCATCGTCGGCCCGACCAACCTGCCGGCGCAGGTGGGTGCCGATGCCTCGGCGCTGTACGCACGCAACCTGCTGGACTTCATGAAGCTGCTGTTCGACAAGGACGGCGCACTGGTCATCAACCTCGAAGACGATATCGTCGCGGCCTGCCTCATGTGCCGTGATGGTCAAGTCGTCCGCAAGAACGGCTAAGGAGCACGACAATGGAAGACATGCTGATTTCCCACGGCATCTACAACCTGATCATCTTCGTGCTGGCCATTTATGTGGGCTACCACGTGGTGTGGAACGTCACTCCGGCGCTGCACACGCCACTGATGGCCGTGACCAACGCCATCTCTGCCATCGTGATCGTCGGCGCCATGCTGGCCGCCGCACTTACCGTGACCCCGGCCGGCAAACTGATGGGCACGCTCGCCGTGGCCCTGGCTGCGGTCAATGTGTTTGGTGGCTTCCTGGTCACCCGCCGCATGCTTGAGATGTTCAAGAAGAAAGCCAAGAACGAGGGGCAGAAGTAAGCATGAGCATGAATCTGGTAACACTTCTGTACCTGGTCGCCTCGATCTGCTTCATCCAGGCGCTCAAGGGCCTGTCGCACCCGACTACCTCGCGGCGCGGCAACCTGTTCGGCATGATCGGCATGGGGATCGCCATCCTCACCACGGTGGGCCTCATCTATAAGCTCGGCGCGCTCTCTGTTGGCAACGGCGGGGCTACTGCCGGCATCGGCTACGTGATCGTCGGCCTGCTGGTCGGCGGTACCGCCGGTTCGATCATGGCCAAGCGCGTCGAGATGACCAAGATGCCTGAGCTGGTCGCCTTCATGCACAGCATGATCGGCCTGGCTGCCGTGTTCATCGCCATCGCCGCCGTGCTGGAGCCACAGTCGATGGGCATCGTGGCTGCCATCAGCGACCCGATCCCTACCGGCAACCGTCTGGAACTGTTCCTCGGTGCCGCCATCGGTGCCATTACCTTCTCCGGTTCGGTAATCGCCTTCGGCAAGCTGTCGGGCAAATACAAGTTCCGCCTGTTCCAGGGCGCACCGGTACAGTTCGCCGGCCAGCACAAGCTGAACCTGATCCTTGGCCTTACCACCATCGCCCTGGGCCTGCTGTTCACCTTCACCGGCCACTACAGTGCATTCACCCTGATGCTGGTTCTGGCCTTCATCATGGGCGTGCTGATCATTATTCCGATCGGTGGCGCCGACATGCCTGTGGTGGTGTCGATGCTCAACAGCTATTCGGGCTGGGCGGCTGCCGGCATCGGCTTCTCGCTGAACAACTCGATGCTGATCATCGCAGGTTCGCTGGTCGGCTCGTCCGGTGCCATCCTCTCGTACATCATGTGCAAGGCGATGAACCGTTCGTTCTTCAACGTCATCCTCGGTGGCTTCGGCGGTGACACCGATGCCGGCGCCGCGCAAGGCTCCAAAGAGCAGCGCCCGGTGAAGTCCGGCTCGGCCGACGATGCCACCTTCCTGCTGAGCAATGCCGACAGCGTGATCATCGTGCCGGGTTACGGCCTGGCAGTAGCCCGTGCCCAGCACGCGCTGAAGGAACTGACCGAGAAGCTGACCCACAACGGCGTGACCGTGAAGTACGCGATCCACCCGGTGGCGGGGCGCATGCCCGGGCACATGAACGTGCTGCTGGCCGAAGCCGAAGTACCTTACGACCAGGTATTCGAGATGGAGGACATCAACGCCGAGTTCGGTCAGGCCGACGTGGTGCTGGTACTGGGCGCAAACGACGTGGTCAACCCGGCGGCGAAGAACGATCCCAAGTCCCCGATTGCCGGTATGCCGATCCTTGAAGCGTTCAAGGCCAAGACCATCATCGTCAACAAGCGCTCCATGGCCAGTGGCTATGCCGGCCTGGACAACGAACTGTTCTACCTGGACAAGACCATGATGGTGTTCGGTGACGCCAAGAAGGTGATCGAAGATATGGTCAAAGCGGTCGAGTAAGGCTTTTCGCTAAAAACCGTGCGTTATATAGAAGGCCCCGGCGAGATCTCTCCCGGGGCTTTTGCTTTTCAATGATCCAGATCAACGGCTCTACTGCATGGCTTCTCATACGACCATGGTCGCGGGACGGCACTGGGCGAAATCTCTAGACTGCGCTGCAGTAGTTTCAGTAGCCCGAGATAACAATCCATGTACCGTGATCGTATCCGCTTGTCCTCCCTGCACAGCAAGGTAATGAGTGCGGCTGATGCCGCTGGTCTGATCGAGGACGGCATGACTGTCGGCATGAGCGGTTTCACCCGCGCCGGCGAAGCCAAGGCCGTACCGCATGCACTGGCCGAACGTGCCAAGCAGTCGCCACTGAAAATCAGCCTGATGACCGGCGCCAGCCTGGGCAACGACCTGGACAAGCAACTGACCGAGGCCGGCGTGCTGGCCCGCCGCATGCCGTTCCAGGTCGACAGCACCCTGCGCAAGGCCATCAACGACGGCCAAGTGATGTTCATCGACCAGCACCTGTCGGAAACCGTCGAACAACTGCGCAACCAGCAGCTCAAGCTGCCGGACATCGCCGTCATCGAAGCGGTGGCCATCACCGAGCAGGGCCACATCGTGCCAACTACTTCGGTGGGCAACTCGGCCAGCTTCGCGATCTTCGCCAAGCAGGTGATTGTCGAGATCAACCTCTCGCACAACCCCAACCTCGAAGGCCTGCACGACATCTATATCCCGACCTACCGCCCGACCCGCACGCCAATCCCGCTGGTCAAGGTCGACGACCGTATCGGCAGCACCGCCATCCCGATCGACCCGGCCAAGATCGTCGGCATCGTCATCAGCGACCAGCCAGACTCGCCGTCCACCGTTCTGCCGCCGGATGACGAAACCCAAGGCATTGCCGACCACCTGATCAACTTCCTCAAGAAGGAAGTCGAAGCTGGCCGCATGACCAACAAGCTCGGCCCGCTGCAGGCGGGTATCGGCAGCATTGCCAACGCGGTGATGTGCGGCCTGATCGAGTCGCCGTTCGAAGACCTGACCATGTACTCCGAAGTACTGCAGGATTCCACCTTCGACCTGATCGACGCCGGCAAGCTCAGCTTCGCTTCGGGCAGTTCGATCACTTTGTCCAGCCGCCGTAACGCCGACGTGTTCGGCAACCTGGAGCGCTACAAGGACAAGCTGGTGCTGCGCCCGCAAGAAATCTCGAACCACCCGGAAGTGGTACGTCGCTTAGGCATCATTGGTATCAACACCGCGCTGGAGTTCGATATCTACGGCAACGTCAACTCCACCCACGTGTGTGGCACCAGGATGATGAACGGCATCGGTGGCTCGGGTGACTTTGCCCGCAACGCCCACCTGGCCGTGTTCGTCACCAAGTCGATTGCCAAGGGCGGTGCGATTTCCAGCGTGGTGCCGATGGTCAGCCATGTCGACCACACCGAGCATGACGTGGACATTCTGGTCACCGAACAAGGCCTGGCCGACCTGCGTGGCCTGGCACCGCGCGAGCGCGCGCGGGCGATCATCGACAACTGTGTGCACCCGGATTACCGCGCTGCGCTGAACGATTACTTTGATCGCGCCTGCCAGCGTGGCGGCCACACCCCGCACATCCTCCGTGAAGCACTGAGCTGGCACGAAAACCTGGAAGAAACCGGGCGCATGCTGGCTGGCTGATCCAGCTGTAGCAAGGAACAGCAGCCCTGCTTCTGCTGTTCCGGCCTCTTCGCGGGCTTGCCCGCCCCCACAGGTCATGTGCAACCCTCAAAGGGAGTGCTTTACCTGTGGGAGCGGGCAAGCCCGCGAAAGGGCCATAACAGTCAAATCCTCCGACCAGAACACCTTGCGACCAACAGCTAGCATAAACTGTACTACTGCACTGGTAGTTAGACGCTTCCCCGCTTCATGAATCCATTCCCCAAAGCCAAAACGCACCATTAAAGTGCAGACCAGTACAGTTACGCCATTTTGGAGTGCAACAGTAGGGTTACACAGTTAACTGAGCCATCGTCTTTCACTTGAACTGTATCTACTGTTATGGACAACAGAGGAGGATCATTGGCATCAGTTAAACCACTACCTAATCCCGCCATAAGCGGAAGGATGAAGCATCATGGAACGTACCCTCAGTTCCGGTCTGGTCTTTGAAAGCAACGCCCAGCAATCCAACGCCTCGATGCCACTGCGCGCATTGTCCACTCTGCTGCTGTGGCAGCGTCGCATGGCCAGCCGCCGTCAACTGGCTCGCCTGGACGCGCGCCTGCTGGCCGACGCGGGCATCAGCGAGTCGCAACGCTACGAAGAGCTGAGCAAGCCTTTCTGGCGCTAAGCACCGGCTTGCCGGCTTAGGCTGGCACCGCGAATTCTCAAAACCCGTTGCAGGCGACTGCAGCGGGTTTTTTGTTTCCAGAGCGCATGCTAGGGCCTCTCAAGGCACAACATGTACAGTTTGCACAAACACTAAAACAGACCAGCACAGTTTACTGGCGCACTGTTCATTAACATCCACAAACACCGGCGCGTGATACGCTTGCCCTAGCAGTCTGGTAAACACACTGTTCAAAAGTACCGTGACGATCTGTGCGAGCGTCCGATAAACAGAACCACCCGACCCTAGTCCAGGAGTCCACCATCATGTCCCGTAAATACCTGATTGGCGCCGCCCTGATGCTGAGCCTGGCCGGCACCGCAAACGCCACCAGCTTTGTTGTCACCACTGACGCCGTGGTAGGCGCGGTGGCTGCGTCCACCGATGCCACTTCCGATATCTCCTCTTCGTTCAAAGACGACAAGATCGTGCAGGCCGCCCGTGACGACGCCGCCAGCTTCGTTGGCAGCCAGGGCGACATCCGCGGTGCCAAGCTGGAAAGCGCTTTCCTGCACATCCGCTCGCAAATGCCGGCCCTGCAGGCCAGCGACGCACAGCTGGCCCAGGCCATCCTGGCGCTCTGATCCCGGCTGAGCCATTGAGCTGTGCGGGTTACCCCCCGCACAGCCGCACCCACTTTTACCGCCCACGTTACCAGCCGTTGTAGAGCCCATGCGTTATCTGTTGCCGCTGCTGTTTTCCGTTGCAGGCATGGCCAGCGCCCATGCCATGGATACCACCACGCAAGGCCTGGTCATCTCAGGCTATGCCACCAGTCAGGTCACCACCGCGCCCTTCGATCGCAAGCTGGTC
Organism: Pseudomonas sp. NPDC008258; assembly: GCF_042956345.1. Lineage (NCBI taxonomy): Bacteria > Pseudomonadati > Pseudomonadota > Gammaproteobacteria > Pseudomonadales > Pseudomonadaceae > Pseudomonas > Pseudomonas sp. NPDC008258. The sequence goes on along the minus strand of NZ_JBIBGE010000018.1, from coordinate 117,737 downwards.
CGCCAGGCCCGCGACGATGCTGCTGCGTTTGTAGCCAGCGACGGCCAGATCCGCGGCGCGCGGCTGGAGGCTGCACTGGAATCATTACGCCACAATTGTGCACGGCTCGCCGTCGGCGATCTGGAACTGGCGCAGGCAATTCTCGTCCAATAACTACACCTGACTCCCTGTATTTTTCGGAGATGCTCCATGCGTAAACCGCTGATTGCCGCTACCCTCGGCATGCTGCTGCTGGCCGACCTGGCCCAGGCACAGACCCTGGTGGCCACCAGCAACATCATCGTGCGTGCCTTTGGCCGCTCGATCGACTTCACCTCAGACACCACCACCTCGATTCGCGACTCCAAAGTGGTGCGCGAAGCCCATGACGACGCTGCCAGCTTCGTCGCCAGCAACGGTGACATCCGCGGCGCGCAACTCGAGTCGGCCTTCAACACCCTGCGTGAGCGCGTGCCAGAAGCACGCGGCGCCAGCGACCAGGTACTGGCCGAAGCCATCCTCGCGCTGTGAAAAGCGTGCGTGCCTGGCTGCTCGGCTGCGCCCTGACGCTGCCCGGCACACCCGTATTGGCCGACCTGCAGCTTCAGCTGCAGGCGTCCGGCCTGGACTCACAACAGGTCCAGGCCAGCCAGGCCCTGCTGGATGAGGCCCTGAGCAAGCTACCCCCTCGATTCAAACAGCAGCTGGACCGCCGCGTGCGGGTCAGCTGGAGCGACAGCATGCCGGCCGATGCCTATGGCCAGGCATCGCTGGTGTCCACCCTTGAGCTCAACCGCCGCCTGCTTGCGGGCCTCACCGATGGCAGCGCCGCGGCCGAGCGTACCGGCCGGCCACACGGCACGGTGCGCGAAGAACTGTTGGCCACGGTGCTGCACGAGCTCACCCATATCTACGACCGGGCCCGCTTGTGGCCCGCCGCCGAAAACTCGCTGATTGCCCGCTGCAAACGCCAGCAAGGCACGCTGGGCAAGATCGGCCTGCCCGAGGAGTGCCGCGGCCAGGCCGAACGCCGCTTCACCCTCAGCGACGACCCGCGGTTGCTCGACCTGGCCGGCTGGCAGCAGTACGTGGGCCGACGCGGCGAGCGCGAGCAGCACAATGGCCAGTTCGTACGCAGCCCCGACAGTTATGAACTGAGCAGCCCCAAGGAGTACATCGCGGTCAACATGGAGTATTTTCTCCTCGACCCGAGCTACGGCTGCCGTCGCCCGGCGCTGAACCAGTACCTGCGCCAGCACTTCGGTTGGGCACCCCAACAGGACACCTGCGCCAAAGGCCTGCCGTTCATCAATGCCGGTAGCGACTTTGCCCGCCAGCCGCTGGGGGAAATCGACCCTGAGCGGGTCTATGAAGTGGACTACCTGCTGGCCGAAGCCAACCAGAACCTGGTCAGCCGCTGGGGCCACAGCATGTTGCGCCTGGTGATCTGCAAGCCGGGCCGCCCACGCGGGCCGGACTGCCGCCTGGACCTCGACCAAAGCCTTGTGCTGTCGTACCGCGCCTTCGTCAACGATGTGCAGCTGTCCAGCTGGGACGGCCTGGTCGGCAACTACCCGTCGCGGCTATTCGTACTGCCGCTGAGCCAGGTGATCGACGAATATACCAAAACTGAACTGCGTAGCCTGGCCTCGGTGCCTTTAAGGCTCAACCGCAGCGAAATCGAAGACCTTGTGCGCCAGGCAGCCGAGATGCATTGGAGCTATGACGGCAACTACTGGTTCCTGTCCAACAACTGCGCCGTGGAATCGTTGAAATTGCTGCGCAGCGGAACCGCCAACCCGCGCCTCAACGACCTCGACAGCATCATGCCCAACGGTTTGCTGGCGGTGCTCAAGGGCAGGGGGCTGGCCGACACCAGCGTGCTCGACGACCCGCGCGAGGCCTTACGGCTGGGCTACCGCTTCGATTCCTACCGCGACCGCTACCAGGCCATGTTCGAGGTGCTGAGGAAGCAGCTGCCGATCAAGCAGGCCCTGGTCGAAGACTGGCTGGCTCTGGACGCCGAACAACGCCGCCCGTGGTTCGCCAAGGCCGACCTGCGCACCAGTGCCGCATTGCTGTTGCTCGAGCAGGCCAGCTTGCGCAGGCAACTGCTGCTGGCCCAGGACGAGGTCAAGCAGCGCTACCTGAACGCCGCAGCATTGAACGACGGCAGCGTTAGCAAAGCGGATGCAACCCTCAAGCAGATGCTCGCCAACAGCGGCTTCCTCAGCCGCCCGGCAGAGTTGCTGGATGCCAAGGGCTACGGGCTGCCGCAACCCGAAGAGCGCAAGCACCTTGAGCAGGTGAGCAGCGAACGCCAGGCACAGCTGTTGCGCCTGAGCACCAGCCTGGACAAAGAGGTGAGGGCGCTGCTGGAGCCGTCACGGGCCAAGGAAATTGCCGCGGTCGAGGCCAATGTGAAGCAGATCGGCGAGCATCTGCGGGCGCTTCACAAGGCTGCGGGTGGCTTGCAGTTGTGATGTTTGCAGGCCCGGCCTCTTCGCGGGCATGCCCGCTCCCACAGGATCTACACCGCCCTTGAGATCTGCGCCGTACCTGTGGGAGCGGGCTCGCCCGCGAAGAGGCCCGTACAGGCAGCACAACGCCTACAGGCGTTCCTCTGCCTGCGAAGGCAAATCCTCATCCAGGTGCAACCAAGGCAACCGGCTACCCACCCAGATATGCCGGTTGGCCCGCACCCACTCCGGGTGATCCAGCGTCGCCACCGTCACATCGACCGTTTCCGGGCTATGGGTAGTCACCAACGCCACATGCGCCCCGCACTGCCCACAGAAGTACCGGCTGCAACTGGCTGGCGCCACATAGCAGTTCGGCTCACCCGCCAGCCATTGGAAGCCCGAGCGGGGAAGGGTAAGCCAGGTCACCACCAACCCGCCGCTGACCCGCCGGCAGATCGAACAATGGCAGTGGGCAATGTCCGTCAGGTCGCCCTCCAGCCGATAGCGCAGGGCGCCACAATGGCAGCCTCCTTCGGTTACATCCTGCATCACCTACCTCTCGTCGCCTTTGCTTCAGCGAAAGCTGGCTGAAAGCTTGCCCTCATAGGATAGCCCCCACTACCGGCACAAGACCGGTCAGCCAGGGCACCCGGTAAACACCGCGCCCGGCCCAATCAACAACAACAATGGTGATTCTGATGTATTCCTGTGCCCGCCTTCCTGCAGTCCCCCTCCGCATGCTCCCTGCACAGCGCCTGACGCGCTGATCCGCCCGAATCGACTTTCCTTTCGCCGCGCCACGCCTGGAGTATTGCCATGCTGACCTTCCTCGGCTTTGCCATGGTCATCACCTTCATGTACCTGATCATGACCAAGCGCCTGTCGGCCTTGATCGCGCTGATCCTGGTACCGATCCTGTTCGCCCTGTTCGGCGGTTTCTCCGCCAAGATCGGCCCCATGATGCTCGAAGGCATCAGCAAGCTTGCGCCTACCGGCGTAATGCTGATGTTCGCCATCCTCTATTTCGCCCTGATGATCGACTCCGGCCTGTTCGACCCGGCCGTGCGCAAGATCCTCAAGCTGGTCAAGGGCGACCCGCTAAAGGTTTCGGTCGGTACCGCCGTGCTGGCCCTGGTGGTCTCGCTCGACGGTGACGGCGCCACTACCTACATGATCTGCTGCGCCGCCATGCTGCCGATGTACAGCCGCCTGGGGATGAGCCCGCGGATCATGGCCGGCCTGATCATCCTGGCCGGCGGGGTAATGAACATGACCCCGTGGGGTGGCCCCACCGCCCGCGCCGCCAGTGCCCTGCATGTGGACCCGTCGGACATCTTCGTACCGATGATCCCGGCCATGCTGTTCGGCGTGCTGGCGATCCTGGGCATTGCCTACATGTACGGCAAACGTGAACGTGCCCGCCTGGGCGAACTGCACCTGCCGACGGACGACATCGATCACAGCGAAATCACCGTTTCGCAATACCCGGAAGCTCGCCGGCCCAAGCTGCTGTACTTCAACGGCGCGCTCACTGCGGCCCTGATGGTGGCACTGATCATGGGCCTGCTGCCGCTGCCGGTGCTGTTCATGATCGCCTTCAGCATCGCCATGATCGTCAACTACCCATGCCTGCAACAGCAGAAGGACCGCATCGCCGCCCACGCCGGCAGCGTGCTGGCCGTGACCGGGTTGATCTTCGCCGCCGGCATCTTCACCGGCATCCTGTCGGGCACCGGCATGGTCGACGCCATGTCCAAGAGCCTGCTGGCAGTCATCCCGGAAGCGCTGGGCCCTTACCTGGCGGTAATCACCGCGATCGTGAGCATGCCGTTCACCTTCTTCATGTCCAACGATGCCTTCTACTACGGCGTACTGCCTGTGCTGGCCGAAGCCGCCAGCCACTACGGCATCACGCCGGTGGAAATGGCCCGTGCCTCGATCGTAGGGCAGCCGGTACACCTGCTCAGCCCGCTGGTACCCTCCACCTACCTGCTGGTGGCCCTGGCCGGTATCGAGTTCGGCGACCATCAGCGCTTCACGCTCAAGTGGGCAGTGCTGGTATGCCTGTGCATAATGCTCGCCGCACTGCTGATGGGGATTTTCCCGCTGTTCAGTAGTCTTTAATACATACGTATCACCTACGCGACGCGCCCTGACCGGGGCGCGTTGCCATTACCGCTCGAAGGAAATTACATGGAATGGCTGACCAGCCCGGAAATCTGGGTTGCCTTTTTTACCCTTACCGCGCTTGAGATCGTCCTCGGTATCGACAACATCATCATGATCTCGATCCTGGTCAGCCGCATGCCCAAGCACATGCAGCCGCGTACCCGGATCTTCGGCCTGGCCCTGGCCATGGTCACCCGCATCATGCTGCTGCTGTCGATCACCTGGGTCATGCGCCTTACTGCCGACCTGTTCGTGGTATTCGGCCAAGGCATCTCCGGGCGTGACCTGATCCTGTTCTTCGGCGGCCTGTTCCTGCTGTGGAAAAGCTCGCAAGAGATCTACCACGGCCTGGAAGGCGAAGACGAGAACCCGGACGAGCCAAAAGGCGCGGGCGGCAAGTTCTTCTACACCATTATCCAGATCGCCATCATCGACATCGTGTTCTCGCTGGACTCGGTGATCACTGCGGTGGGTATGGTTTCCCACGTACCGGTGATGATCGCCGCCATTGTCGTTGCTGTACTGGTGATGATGCTGTGCGCCGGTGCCATCAGCAATTTCATCGACAAACACCCGTCGCTGAAGATGCTCGCACTGTCGTTCCTGATCGTGGTCGGTACCGTACTGATCGCCGAAGCTTTCGATGTGCATGTACCGAAAGGCTACGTCTACTTCGCCATGGCGTTCTCGCTGGCGGTGGAAGCAATCAACATCCGCATGCGCACCGCCGCGGCCCGCAAGGAAGGCAAAGAGCATGACCCGGTGAAACTGCGCAAGGACATTCCGGGTCAGTAAGATCAGGAAGTGCAAAACAGAAAGGGCCCTTTGTAGGGCCCTTTTTTCATGCCCCATCGGTTTCAAACAAATGACAGCCATGCGAAGCTGGCGGCAGCTGCGCAAAACAACTAAAGCTTTGAGTGAGCACTGAAAAGTCTTCGAACGCTCACGTTTCTTTTCTTGGCCCGCTGGGCCAGTGCAACAGGGGGCCTTCGCCATGCTGACCCTGCTCAACCTGCTCTCGGCCGTGACGCTTCTGGTCTGGGGCACCCATATCGTGCGTACCGGCATTCTCCGGGTCTTCGGCTCGAACCTGCGGCGCATCATCAGCCAGAACATGGACAAGCGCCCGCTGGCGTTCATCGCCGGCATTCTGGTCACAGCCATGGTGCAGAGCAGTAACGCCACCGCCATGCTGGTCACATCCTTCGTTGGCCAGGGCCTGATGGCCATGACCCCGGCCCTGGCGATCATGCTCGGCGCCGACGTGGGTACCGCGCTGATGGCACGGGTGCTCACCTTCGACCTGTCGTGGCTTTCACCGCTACTGATCTTCCTGGGCGTGATCTTCTTCCTCTCGCGCAAGCAGACGCGGGCTGGCCAGCTGGGCCGGGTAGGTATCGGCCTTGGCCTGATCATCCTGGCGCTGGAGCTGATCGTGCAGGCAGCTGCGCCGATCACCCACGCCCAAGGCGTGAAAGTGCTGTTCGCGTCGCTGACCGGCGACATCATGCTCGACGCCCTGGTCGGCGCCATGTTCGCCATGATTTCCTATTCCAGCCTGGCTGCCGTGCTGCTCACCGCGACACTGGCCGGTGCCGAGGTCATCAGCCTGCCAGTGGCGATCGGCCTGGTGGTCGGCGCCAACATCGGTAGCGGGTTGCTGGCCTTCATCAGTACCAGCATGCAGAACACTGCCGGGCGCCGCGTGGCGTTGGGCAGCTTGCTCTACAAGCTGATCGGCCTGCTGTTGATCATCCCTGCGCTGCACCCATTGGTGCAGTGGATGGACTCCCTCAGCTTCAGCCCGCAAGAGCTGGTAATCGGGTTCCACCTGCTCTACAACACGCTGCGCTGCCTGCTCATGCTGCCTACGGTCAAACTCATGGGCCGGCTGTGCAATACCCTGCTTCCCGAGCGGGAAAACGGCAATGGCCAGATCCGCCCACGCCACCTCGATGCCTCGGCCCTGGAAACCCCCACACTGGCCCTGGCCAACGCCTGCCGCGAAACCTTGCGGCTTGGCGATATCGTCGACAGCCTGCTCGAAGCCATGCTCGGTGCGCTGCGCGGTACACAGACGGCCTTGCCACAGCAGGTCCGCGCCCTAGGCGAAGACGCCGAAGCCTTGTACAGCGCCATAAAGCTATACCTGGCACAGATGCCGCGCGAAGACCTCAGCGAGCAGGACAACCGCCGCTGGGCCGAGATCATCGAGCTGGCAATCAACCTCAAGCTGGCCTGCGACTTGACTGAACGCATGCTGCGCAAGGTCCAGCAGCAGAAAACCAGCCAGCGCCGGGAATTTTCCCAGACGGGCCTCGAAGAATTGACCGGCCTGCAAGAGCAATTACTGGCGAACCTGCGCCTGGGCCTGTCGGTATTCCTCAGTGCCGACCCGGAAAGCGCCCGCTTGCTGCTGCGGGAAAAGCGCCGTTTTCGCGCCCAGGAACGGCGCCTGGCGCACGCCCATGTCAGCCGCCTGCAGCGTAAGGTGGTGCAAAGTATCGAGACCAGTTCGCTACACTTGGAGCTGATCGCCGACATGAAGCGGTTGAACTCTTTGTTCTGCAGCAGTGCCTATGTGGTACTGGGCGGTTCGGACACCGGCGGGCTGATGCTCGACAGCGTGCCGGACGAAGCCCGTCTGCCGTGATTTCGCGTACCTGAGGACCCAAGCTCGCCCATGCGTTGCCTGATGTTCGTTTGCCTGCTGATCTGCAGCCTGCCCTCATTGGCCCTCGACCGCTCCCGGGTTGAGGGCTACCTGTTGCCCAACGGGCTGCAGGTCATCCTGAAAAACGGCTACGAACGCGACCATGTGGCGATCCGCCTGGTGGTCGGGGTGGGCCTGGACGACTTCGATTGCGAGCAGAAAGAGCTGCCTCACCTGCTTGAACACTTGCTGTTCAGCGGCATCGACGAAACCGGCGAGGGCGGCCTGGAGGAGCGCCTGCAATCGCTGGGTGGCGAGTGGAATGCCTACACCAGCAGCGCCGACACCACCTTCGTCATCGAGGCCCCGGCGCGCAACCAGCGCAAAGTACTCGACCTGCTGCTGGCAGTCATCCGCGACACCCGTATCGACGCCAAGGCCCTGGCCACCGCCAAGCGCATCATCGAACGCGAGGATGGCGGCCACTATGGCCACCTGCAACGCTGGCTCGACCGTCAAGACATCGGCCACCCGGCCAGCGACCAGCTGGCGACCGAACTGGGCCTGAAATGCCCTGAGCGCTCCAACATCGACGACATGACCCTGGAGCAGGTACAGGCCCTGCGCGAACGCTGGTACGCCGCCAACAACATGACCCTGATCATGGTCGGTGGCCTCGACCGCCTGCTGCCCGCCTACCTGGAGCGCACGTTTGGTGAGCTACCCGCCACCGAACCTGAAGAACGCCGCAACCTGGAGAGCATCACCCAACAGGCCGAGCAGCGTCGCGACCTGACCCGCGGCTGGCTGGGCGATAGTGTCAAGCTGCACTGGCTGTTCATCGAGCCCGTGCTGGACAACGACCACCAGGCCACCCTCGACCTGCTGTCGCGGTATCTGGACTGGGCCTTGTACGACCAGCTGCGCCTGCGCAACGGGCTGTCCTACGGACCTTCGGTACAACGCGAGAGCTTTGGCGACACTGGCCTGCTCAGCCTCAATGCCGACCTGGAACGTGATGACATCGACAAGGCGGTCGAGGTGATGCAGGGCTTGTTCGACCACCTGCGCAAGGAAGGCCTCGACCCGGACACCTTTGCTCGCATCCAGGACGCCAGCGCGGCCAAGGAAAGCTGGAGCACCCAAGGCAACAGCGCCCTGGCCGACTACTACTGGGGGGCGCTGAACGACTATACCGACGGGCGTTTTGCCAACCCGGTGCGCAAGCTGCGCCAGGTCAGCCTGGAGCAGGCCAATGAGGCGTTGAAGGACCTGCTGAAAGAGGACGGATATGTACGGATCGAGAAGCCGCTGCTGGGTTATGACGAGCTTTACGGGCTGGTCGCCTTGCTGGTGGGGCTGATTCTGGCGGCGGGGTTGCTGCGCTGGCGCCGGCATGGGCCTGAACGGCCGAGTGGTGCTACACGGCAGCGGTGAATCGGCGGTATCCTTTTGCCAGTACCGGCCCTTTCGCGGGCTCGCCCGCTCCCACAATGATCGCGTTAACGCCGAACCCTGTGGGAGCGGGCATGCCCGCGAAGAGGCCGGCACAGCCACCCCATTCCTCCCTGTTGTAGCCCCCAATGCCCCAAATCCCTCAAGTCGCCCTGCGCATCATCGAACTGCTCAAACGCTACCCCGGCATCATCGCGCTCGGCGGTTTCCTCTCCGGTATCGGCAGCTTCATCCTGGTCGACCGCCAGGCTGGCCTGGCCAGCTGGGTCGCCATCCTGATGCTGGTCAGCTGGGTCTGGCTGATGCTGGAAAACACCCTCACCGGCCTGTTCGCACGTACCTTCAACCGCGAAATCCCGCAGCCGCTGTTGCGCTACGCGACGCAGATGATCCACCAGGAAACGCTGTTCTTCGTGCTGCCGTTCTTCTTCATCACCACCACCTGGAACAGCGGCCAGCTGGTGTTCACCGGTCTGCTCGGCGCAGCCGGCCTGATCTCGATCACCGACCCGCTGTACTACAAGTGGCTGGCTCCGCGCCGCTGGCTGTTCCTGGCACTGCATACCCTGACGCTGTTTGCAGCCCTGCTGACCGCGCTGCCGATCATCCTGCACCTGACCACCGCGCAAAGCTTCAAGCTGGCGCTAATTGCGGCCATGGTTTTGTCGTTCCCCAGCCTGGCCAGCAGCTTCCCGATCAACACCTGGCGCCGCGGCGTGGCCTTGGTGCTGGTTACCCTGTCGGTCGGTGCCGGCGGCTGGCTGCTGCGTTCGTGGGTGCCACCGGCAACCTTATGGATGACCGACGTAGCGGTAAGTACCGAAGTCATCAACCGCCAGCCAGGCGAGTCGCTGGACGAAATCGCCGCCAGCCGTATCCGCAGCAGCGGCCTGTACGCCTACACCGCCATCAACGCACCACGCGGCCTGAACGAACGGATCTACCATGTGTGGCAAAAGGACGGTAAAGAGGTCGACCGCATCGCCTTGGACATCCATGGCGGGCGCAAGGAAGGCTACCGGGCCTGGACCCACAAGCAGAACTTCCCGCCGAACCCGGTGGGCAAATGGCAGGTGAGGGTGCTGACCGAGGATGGCCAGGTGATTGGCGTGCTGCGCTTCAAGGTGGTAGACGACACGCCAGCGCCCACATTGAACAGGTAGACCCGGCCTCTGTGGGAGCGGGCATGCCCGCGAAGAATCCAACTCGGTGCATGGCACCGGCTGCGCCGGTGTTCGCGGGCTTGCCCGCTCCCACAGGGTCCCTGCTAAATCAGTAAGTGATGTGCAGTTCTGTGGGAGCTGGCTTGCCGGCGATGGGCCGCAAGGCGGCCCCCAACGCACCCAAACACAGCACATAAGCACCAAACAGCCCATGCCTGCTGCGCTATGATCAGCCCTTAAGCCTTAGCGCCGAGTCAAATGCATGGAGCCTGTGACCACCCCCAGCGCCACCCTGGACGCCAGTCGCCAACCGGCCTGCCTGCGCATAACCGGTGACTGGACCCTGGCGCACTACGCCAGCCTCAAGCGCGAGAGCGAGCCTCTACGCGCGCAATTCACTGCCGACACCGTCGCCGACCTCAGCCAGCTGGGCCGCCTGGACACCGCAGGGGCTTCACTGCTGGCCGAGCTGCTCGGCTCCGAGCGTTTGTCGCACTGTACCGAGGACTTGCCCGACGCCAGCCGCGCACTGCTCAAGAACGTCTACTGTTCGGTCCAGGACTATTGCATCCCGATCAAGGAGCCCGAGCGCAACGTACTGCTGATGCTGCTGGAACGCATCGGCCGCGCCGTCGGCACCCTGTGGCAAGACACCATGCAGTTGCTTGGCTTCGTCGGCGTAATCCTCGAGACCTTGCTGCGCCGCGCCCTGCAACCGCACCGCTGGCGCATCACCCCGGTCGTGGCACACATCGAGCAGACCGGGCTGGACGCCGCCCCCATCGTCGCCTTGCTGACCTTCCTGGTCGGCGCGGTGGTGGCCTTCCTCGGTGCCACGGTGCTGGCCGCGTTCGGCGCGACCATTTTCACCGTCGATCTGGTGGCGTTTTCGTTCCTGCGCGAGTTCGCCGTACTGCTCACAGCCATTCTCATGGCCGGCCGCACTGCCAGCGCGTTCACCGCGCAGATCGGCTCGATGAAGGCCAACGAGGAAATCGACGCCATCCGCACACTGGGCCTGAACCCAATGGAGCTGCTGGTGGTGCCACGGGTACTGGCACTGCTGATTTCGCTGCCCTTGCTCACCTTCATCGCGATGATCTGCGGCATCGTCGGCGGCGCAGTGGTCTGCGCCCTGTCGCTGGACATCTCGCCGGCCATGTTCCTGTCGCTGCTGCAAAGCGACATCGGCGTGCAGCACTTTCTGGTGGGCCTGGCCAAGGCGCCATTCTTCGCCTTCCTGATCGCCGCCATCGGCTGCCTCGAAGGCTTCAAAGTCAGCGGCAGCGCCGAATCGGTGGGCGCACACACCACCTCGGCGGTGGTGCAGTCGATTTTCGTGGTCATCGTGCTGGACGCAGTGGCCGCCCTGTTCTTCATGGAGATGGGCTGGTGACTGATCGGGAAAACGTGATCGAAGCCCGTGGCCTGTGCAACCGCTTCGGCCGCCAGGTGGTGCATGAAAACCTGGACCTGGACCTGTACCGAGGCGAAATCCTGGCTGTGGTCGGTGGTTCGGGCAGCGGCAAGTCGGTACTGCTGCGCAGTATTATCGGCCTGCGCCGGCCCAACGAAGGGCTGATCAAGGTATTCGGCCAGGACCTAGCGGGCCTGCGCGAAGAACAGCGCTCGCTGGTCGAACGGCGCTTCGGCGTGCTGTTCCAGAAGGGCGCGCTGTTCTCTTCGCTGACGGTGACCGAAAACGTCGCCTTGCCCTTGATCGAGCACGCCGGGCTGTCCCGCGCCGATGCCGAGCACCTGGCCGGTGTGAAGCTGGCCTTGGCCGGGCTGCCCATCTCGGCCGCCGACAAGTACCCGTCCTCGCTTTCGGGGGGCATGATCAAGCGTGCGGCGCTGGCCCGCGCCCTGGCACTGGACCCGGATATCCTGTTCCTCGACGAGCCCACCGCTGGCCTGGACCCGATCGGCGCCGCCGCATTCGACCAGTTGATCCTGACCCTGCGCGATGCCCTGGGCCTGTCGGTGTTCCTCATCACCCACGACCTCGACACCCTGTACACCATTACCGACCGCATCGCGGTGCTGTCGCAGAAAAAGGTCCTGGTAGCCGGCCCGCTGGCCGAGGTCGAGCAGACCAACGACGCCTGGATTCAAGAATACTTTCATGGCCCACGCGGGCGCGCAGCCGAACAGGCCGCCAGCCGTGCCGGGCAGGAGCGCTGAGCAATGGAAACCCGAGCCCATCACGTTCTCATAGGCCTTGTCACCGTTCTGGTGGTGGCGGGTGCCATGCTGTTTGGCCTATGGCTGACCAAGTCCAGTGTCGATGACGCCTTCAAGGATTACGAAGTGGTGTTCAACGAAGCCGTTTCCGGCCTGTCACGCGGCAGCCCGGTGCAGTACAACGGCATCAAGGTAGGTGATGTGTCCACGCTGCGCCTGGACCCGAAAGACCCGCGCCGGGTACTGGCCCGGGTGCGCCTGAGCGGCGATACCCCGGTGAAAGAAGACACCCAGGCCAAACTGACCCTGGCCGGCGTGACAGGCAACTCGTTCATCCAGCTCAGCGGCGGCACCCCACAAAGCCCTGAACTCAAGGGCAAGGACGGCAAGCTGCCGGTGATCATCGCCTCGCCGTCGCCCATCTCGCGCCTGCTTAACGACAGCAGCGACCTGGTCACCAACATCAACCTGCTGCTGCACAACGCCAACCAGATGTTCTCCGAGGACAACATCGGCCACCTCAGCAGCACCCTGGCCAACCTCGACAAGACCACCGGAGCGTTCGCCGGCCAGCACGGCAGCATTGCCGAGGCCATCGAGCAACTGGTGCAGGTGGGCAAGCAGGCCAGCGCCACCCTGGTCGAAACCCAGACACTGATGCGCAATGCCAACGGCCTGCTGGGCAGCGAAGGCAAACAGGCGATCGGCAGCGCCGAGCAGGCCATGCAGTCGCTGGCCGAAAGCACGGCCACCATCAACAATCTGCTGAAAAACAACAGCGAGGCCATTGGCGACGGCGCCCAGGGCCTGAACCAGCTCACGCCTGCCATTCGCGAACTGCGCGAAACCCTTAACGCACTCAAGGGCATTTCCCGGCAACTGGAGGCCGACCCGAGCGGCTACCTGCTCGGCCGCGACAACAACAAGGAGTTCCAGCCATGAAACCGTCGCTGCGCCTGCTGGCCCTGGCAGCCTCGCTGAGCCTGACCAGTGCCTGCTCGATCCTGCCCAAAAGCGAACCCGTCGACCTCTATCGCCTGCCGGTTAACCAGCCCAGCCGCACGGCAGCGCCACTGGACTGGTCATTGCGCCTGAACAAGCCTCTGGCCAGTGAAGTATTGGCCGGCCCGCGCATTGCCGTGATTCCTCAGGGCGATGTGGTCAGCAGCTACAAAGGAGCACGCTGGAGCGATGCCGCCCCGGTGCTGCTGCGCAACCGCCTGCTCGATGGTTTCCAGCGCGATGGCCAGGTACAGCGCCTGAGCGCCGACGACAGCAACCTGCAGGCCGACTACGAGCTGGCTGGCGAGCTACAGGCATTCCAGAGTGAGTACCGCCCGGGCGGGGCGGTGGAGGTGGTGATTCGCTATGACGCCAGGCTGGTTCAGGGCCGCAACCAGCGCATTCTGGCCAGCAAGCGCTTCGAAATCCGCCAGCCGCTTGCCGACAAACAAGTGTCAGCCGTGGTCGCCGGTTTCGGCCAGGCCAGCGACCAGCTGGTGGGGCAGGTTGTGGCCTGGACTGTCGCCCAGGCCAGCCAGGCACAACGCAAGGATCAGGCAAAGAACCAGTAGCAGACGAAGATCGCCGCTACCACGCCTGAGAACTCGGCCAGCAGTGCGCAACCAACCGCGTGGCGCACGCGCTGGATACCCACCGCGCCAAAGTACACGGCCAGCACGTAGAAGGTAGTTTCGGTACTGCCCTGAATGGTTGCCGCTACCAGCGCCGGGAAACTGTCCACGCCCTGGGTCTGCATGGTCTCGATCAACATCGCCCGGGCTGCGCTGCCAGAGAATGGTTTGACCAGCGCGGTGGGCAGGCCCTCGACGAAGCGAGTGTCCAGGCCCATCCAGTTCACCGCATGGCGGATACCGTCCAGGGCCAGCTCCAGGGCGCCAGAAGCACGCAGCACACCGACCGCCACCAGCATCGCCACCAGGTAGGGCAACAGGTTCTTGGCGACATCGAAGCCTTCCTTGGCGCCTTCGACAAAGGCTTCATACACCTTGACCCGCTTCAGGGCACCAATCACCAGGAACAGCATGATCACGCCGAACAGCGTAAGGTTGCCCAAAATCGACGACAGGCTGGCCAGCGCGGCGGCCGACAGGGTGCCGAGGAAAGCCATGAAACCGCCCAGCAGCAACGCGCCGGGGATGAAGTAGGCGAGCACCACCGGGTCCCACAGGCGCAGGCGCTGCATCACTGCCACCGACAGCAGGCCCACCAGGGTCGAGACGCTGGTCGCCAGCAGGATTGGCAGGAACACCATGGTCGGGTCTGGCGCGCCCTGCTGGGCCCGGTACATGAAGATGGTTACCGGCAGCAGTGTCAGCGACGAGGCGTTGAGCACCAGGAACAGGATCTGCGCATTGCTCGCGGTGGTGCTGCTGGGGTTCAGCTCCTGCAGCGCACGCATGGCCTTCAGGCCAATCGGCGTGGCCGCGTTATCCAGGCCCAGGCCGTTGGCGGCGAAGTTCATGGTGATCAGGCCCAAGGCAGGGTGACCAGGTGGCACTTCCGGCATCAGGCGGGCGAACAGTGGGCCCAACACCTTGGCCAGCCATTCTACGATGCCGGCCTTTTCAGCGATCTTTAGAAAGCCCAGCCACAGGGTCAGCGTGCCGAACAGCAGCACCATCACCTCGACCGACAGCTTGGCCATGGCGAAGATGCTTTCGACCATTGCCGCGAAGATCCCGGCATTGCCACCCACCAGCCATTGGGCCAGGGCGGACACTGCCGCCACCAGGAAAAAGCCGAGCCAAAGGCCGTTGAGCATCCGTGTGTTCCCCCTGAAAAATGCCCGAATGATAGCGTATCGGTGCGTAAGGCTGGAGATCAGACCTGACTGAAGACACTGTGGGAGCGGGCGAGTCCGCGAATCAGGCAACGCGGTGGATGGCACCGGCTTCGCCGGTGTTCGCGGCGGTTCGGCGCCCCGACAAGCCCGCTCCCACAGGAATCGTACAGGCCTCAAGAAAGCGGCCCGGAATTTCACAGACAACAAAAAGCCCCGACAAGTCGGGGCTCTTCGTCAAACAGCTAACAGGTTCAGCGCTTGGCGACTTCGCCAACCACTGCGGCTTCCTGCTTGCCGGCCATCAGCGAGGCGTAGTACTTCTCGCCCTTGGCCGCATCGTACATGCCTTCCCAACGCGCGATGACCAGTGCAGCCAGGGCGTTGCCTACAACGTTCAGCGCGGTACGGGCCATGTCCATGATGCGGTCGACACCGGCGATGAAGGCCAGGCCTTCCAGCGGGATGCCCACGCTGCCCAGGGTGGCCAGCAGCACCACGAACGACACGCCCGGTACGCCAGCGATACCTTTGGAGGTGACCATCAGGGTCAGTACCAGCAGCAGCTGCTGGCTCCACGACAGGTCGATACCGTACAGCTGGGCAATGAAGATGGCCGCGATGCTCTGGTACAGGGTCGAACCGTCCA
The DNA here is from genome assembly GCF_042956345.1 of Pseudomonas sp. NPDC008258. Classification (NCBI taxonomy): domain Bacteria; kingdom Pseudomonadati; phylum Pseudomonadota; class Gammaproteobacteria; order Pseudomonadales; family Pseudomonadaceae; genus Pseudomonas; species Pseudomonas sp. NPDC008258. Next base: position 102,220 of record NZ_JBIBGE010000018.1, on the reverse strand, counting down.
GGTTGAAGGAGTAGCCAGTCGGTACCACGAACGAGCAGATCGACTTCGGTGCACCGTACTTCTCCATCTTCTCGATCACGCGCGGCAGCACGGTTTCGGAGCTGGAGGTGGAGTAGGCCAGGATCAGCTCATCTTTCATGATGCGCATGATCTTGATCACCGAGAAGCCGAACACGCGGGCAACCAGGCCCAACACCATGAAGGCGAAGAACGCGATGGCGAAGTACACCAGCAGCACCAGCTTGGCCAGCGGCAGCAGCGAGCTGAAGCCGAAGTTGGCCACGGTCACGGCAATCAGGGCGAACACGCCGATCGGGGCGTAGTTCATGATCATGTGGGTGACCTTGAACATGGTTTCCGATACGGCCTGGAAGGTGCGTACCAGCGGGTCGCGCAGCTCTGCCTGCAGGCTCGACAAGCCCAGGCCGAACATGACCGAGAAGAAGATGATCGGCAGCATTTCGCCACGCATCAGCGCTGCGAAGATGTTCGACGGGATCAGGTTCAGCAGGGTCTCGATGAAGGCGTGCTCATGCTGCACCTCGGCCGCAGTGGCCTGGTACTTGGAGATGTCCACAGTACCCAAGGTGCTCATGTCGATGCCGGCGCCCGGGTGGAACAGGTTGGCCAGCACCAGGCCGACAACGATGGCGATGGTGGTCACCACCTCGAAGTAGATGATGGTTTTCAGGCCGATGCTGCCCAGTTTCTTCGCATCGCCAACCCCGGCGATACCCACGATCAGCGACGAAATCACGATCGGGACGACGATCATCTTGATCAGGCGAATGAAGATGTCACCGGCGGGCTGGAGGACGTTGCTGATCCACCAGGCCTTTTCCGCGCTGAAGTGGTTCAGCAGCGCGCCGATTGCAACGCCCAGGACCAGACCGATGACGATCTGCCAGGCGAGGCTCAGTTTTGCCTTCTTCATGTCTTTACCCTTTGTTCTAGTGGTCATGGCACCGGACGAAAACGCCCGTGACAGAGCTGTTGGCAAGGTCACGGGCCGTAGATCATTCCATCCGGCGACTTCATGTAAGGACAGCGCAGGCGAGCGACAGGGCGCTCTGGCCAGCGAAAAAGGCGGCAACTATTGCGATGGCAAAGGGGGAAATCTAATGCCGGAAACGCATACCCTATACCGTTTGCGCATACTGATTTGCACCAAAACAGGCCGCTCGCAAGTGCTTGATTTATAACGTTCGGAATCCCGAACAAGACCAAACCGCCATATTTAGGCAGATTTGACGGTAGGAAAAGGGCACAGAAGATGGCTTGTTCGACAATCCGAATGGCGGAAATGACACTTGAAGAAGCGCCATCGAGGTCGAAAAAAAGTTGATGTACGGTCGAGACAAAATGTGTCTCAAGGGGAAAATCGCGCAAGGACCGCAGCGACTCTGCATGGCTCCTCGGAAGTCAGGTCTGGCCAGGTATCCCCTATGACACCGCCGACCTGATACTTCCGATTCCGCCTTTCCTGACCCGGCCCATCGCTGGAGGCACTCCCTGTACCCCTAGGCCACTCCGATCCTGCAACAATCAGAACAGCCCGGCCCCTTGGTCATGTGCAACCCCTCCTCGGGGCGGCGCATCATAGAAGGCTGAAATATAGAAAGGTTCAGCTTCTATTACGTGACAGTCGGTAACCTTTCATCAGTACTCGCAATAAATGCTCAGTACCAGTTGGGGTCACGCTTGAGCTGCTCCTGCAGCATCGCTTTCATGCCGTCGTCCGGTTCGCCCAGCCAGCGGTACTGCGCATGGCGGGTGGGCGACTTGTCGCTCGGCAAGCCTTCGGGTACCTCCACGAGCATCCCGTAGGCATCGTCCTTGTCCCAGCTGAACGCAACGATCAGCCGCTTGTAAGTGCACTTGTCCTGCGCCTCGCACAGCGGGCCGACCAGGTACTTGTCGCCATCTTCGGTAACGGCGGACATCTGCTGCTGGGCACTGCCGGTCAGATTGACCACCCAATCGGGCAGGCGTTCCTCGCCTTTGATCGTGTCCTGCCAGGTTTCCCGGTACTCCGGGTCCGAGCCGAGCAGCTGGTCGACCCGGACCTGGCCGTCATTGGCCGCCATCGCCGCCGCACTGCCGCCCAGCAACAGGGCGGCAGCCAGGGCTGCAGTAAGCTTCCTGCCCATCTTCAACCTCGTCCACGTCCAAAGAAGAAGGAAGCTACGAACAGCACCAGGAAGACAATGAACAGGATCTTCGCGATGCCCGTCGCAGCGCCGGCGATACCACCGAAGCCCAGTACGGCAGCGACAATGGCGATGATGAGGAAAGTGATAGCCCAGCTCAGCATGGTGGTTCTCCTTTCTTTTTCAGAATCGGTCCGCCCGGCAGGTCAGAAGACCCAGCGGTCCTGGGGTACTACAGTTTCCAGGGTGGCCGGCGAGGCAGTGGCCTGGCCGGCTGGCAATGGGTCAGCCGCCTTGACCAGGGTGTTGGCACGGGAAGCCTGAATTTGCGTCAACAGGGCAGTCTGCGCTGCCACTTGCTCAGCCAGACGCGCGGTCTGCCAGCTGTAGTAGAAGAGGCCAGCGGCCAAGGTCAGCAGCAGCGCCATGCCGAGTGACAGCATCTGGCGCAGGGGCAGTGCGGCGTTCTGCGAGCGGTTGACGGATTGGCGGTTCATGCCGGCTCCTCCTGCTGTAATTTTTGTTCAAACCTGAACAGGTAATTGCAGCCTGCATGCCAGTATTTTTATTTTTATAAAATACTTATAAATCAATCACTTACATAAGATACAGGCAATCGCCGGGCACGTATACTGCACGATGCCGTCCCGGTGGTCGTGCGAATTGCACGATCAGCCTTCAACCTTGGTCGCCACCTTGAGCAGGTCAGCATCCACCCCGCGCACGCCAATGATCTGCCGGGCAATCTCCACAGCGATGGTTTTTTGCTCGGCACTGACCACCTCGCCCGACAGCCGTACCATGCCTTCTTCACTGGCCACTCTCAGGTTCAGGCCATCGAGGTTGCGGCTGAAGCGGTAGCTGTTCTGGATCTTGTCGATGATCCAGCTGTCGCTTGGCTGCGGCCCGGTTGGCGCCCCTACCGGGCTTTCACGGGCCTTGGCCATGGCGGCGGTATCAAGGCTGACCAGGTTGTTGACCAGGTGGACACCGTCGGTGGTGCGGGCCACCACACCGGCCAGTTCCTTGGCTTCGGCACTGTCGACCTTGCCGCGCAAGGTCACCACGCCTTCACTGCTTTGCACTTCTATAGGCGCCTTTTCGGTGGTGCGGCTCCACAACAGCCGGGCACGGATCACCGCCGCCAGGGTGGCGTCCTCCAGGCGTTGGGCGTAGGCACGTAGCTCCAACGGGCGCTCAACCAGCTGGGCGTTGACCTGCAGCTGGTTTTCAACCTGTTCGATGCCCCGTGTGGCACGGGCCACATCTTCGGCCAGCTGCCGCTCGACCTCGTTCTCCACCTCGCCGGAAAGCCGTGCCTGCTTGCCGTCCACTTCAACCCGGATGCGGAACGGGTCGAGCATGCGGTTCAGCGACAGGGCGGTTTGCAGGGCGCCTTCCAGGCGCGCGTCCTGCACAGGGTCGGCCAATGCCGGGGTGAACACTGGCAACAATGTGGCTGCCAACACGGCGGTACGAAAGGAAAATGGCATGTCAGTACCTCGTTTTTGGGCAAAAGGTGAAAATCGTCGCAACCAATGTGCCACCGCTGCCTCTAAGCAAATCATTGGAATATCACGGTCTGCAGGCAGCATTTGGCCATTGGCTAGCATGCAAAGGACAGAATCCTTCAGAATTGACCATGCAACTTGCCCGATTTTTCCCACACTAAATGAAGACCTATCCCTAAGGAGCGCAGGAAATGGAATCAGCCCAGGACAACCAAGGCCGCATTCTGCTGGTGGATGACGAGTCCGCGATCCTGCGCACCTTCCGCTACTGCCTGGAAGACGAAGGCTATAGCGTGGCCACGGCTAACAGCGCCGCCCAGGCCGAAGCGCTGTTGCAGCGCCAGGTGTTCGACCTGTGCTTCCTGGATTTGCGTCTGGGCGAGGACAACGGCCTGGACGTACTGGCGCAAATGCGCATCCAGGCACCCTGGATGCGCGTAGTGATCGTCACTGCACACTCGGCGATCGACACGGCGGTAGACGCCATCCAGGCCGGCGCAGCCGACTACCTGGTCAAGCCATGCAGCCCCGACCAGTTGCGCCTGGCCACCGCCAAGCAGCTGGAAGTCCGCCAGCTTTCGGCGCGCCTGGAGGCCCTGGAAGGTGAAGTGCGCAAACCCAAGGACGGCCTCGACTCGCACAGCCCGGCCATGATGGCGGTGCTGGAAACCGCCCGCCAGGTCGCCACCACCGACGCCAACATCCTCATTCTGGGTGAATCCGGCACGGGTAAAGGCGAGTTGGCCCGTGCCATCCATGGCTGGAGCAAGCGCGCGCGCAAAGCCTGTGTGACTATCAACTGCCCGTCGCTGAATGCCGAACTGATGGAAAGCGAACTGTTCGGCCACACCCGTGGGGCTTTCACCGGCGCCAGCGAAAGCACCCTGGGGCGGGTAAGCCAGGCCGACGGTGGCACGCTGTTTCTCGACGAGATCGGCGATTTCCCGCTGACCTTGCAACCCAAGTTGCTGCGCTTCATTCAGGACAAGGAGTACGAGCGCGTTGGCGACCCCGTGACCCGGCGCGCCGATGTCCGCATCCTGGCGGCCACCAACCTCAACCTCGAAGAAATGGTGCGCGAAAGCCGCTTTCGCGAAGACCTGCTGTATCGCCTGAACGTCATCACCTTGCACCTGCCCCCGCTGCGCGAACGCAGTGAAGACATCCTGACCCTGGCCGACCGCTTCCTCGCCCGCTTCGTCAAGGAGTACTCCCGGCCCGCTCGGGGCTTCAGCGATGAAGCACGTGCGGCCCTGCTCAACTACCGCTGGCCCGGCAACATTCGCGAACTGCGTAACGTGGTAGAGCGGGCCAGCATCATCTGCCCACAGGAGCGTGTGGAAATCAGCCACCTGGGCATGGGCGAGCAGCCTGCCGGCAATGCCCCGCGCGTCGGTGCCGCGCTAAGCCTGGACGAGCTGGAGCGCGCGCACATCGGCGCAGTGCTGGCCACCAGCGACACCCTTGACCAGGCCGCCAAGACCTTGGGCATCGACGCATCCACCCTGTACCGCAAGCGCAAGCAGTACAACCTATGAAGTGGCCGCCCATGAAGCTGCGCACGCGGCTTTTCCTGAGTATCTCGGCACTGGTCACCGTGGCCTTGCTCGGGCTGCTGCTGGGCCTGGTCAGTGTGCTGCAGATGGCCACCGTGCAACAGCAACTGGTGCGCGACACCACCCACGCCCTGGAAGTGGGGCTGAAGCTGCGGCAGAACCTTGGCGAACAGTTGACGCTCATCCTGGATGAAGACACCGCCCCGGAAAACCTGCGGCTGCTGCAGGACAACTTCCAGGCCCTGCTTACTCAGGGCCTGGAGCAAGGCGGCGAGCGCACCGGTTTCAGCAAGACCAGCAGTAACTACCAGGCCTTTCTCCAGGCTTACCGCGACAGCCCTGCACCGGCGCGCAGCATGGGTGTGGAGCAGCCGCTGGGCGCCGCGTTCAACCAGGTGCGCACCGACCTTATCGACTCCCACAGGCAGGCCCTGGACCTGATCACCCGCAGCGAGGAACACACGCGTGACCGCGCCCTGCTGGTCAGCGGAGTGCTTGGCCTGATGGGCCTGGTGGTGCTGGTGCTGGGTTTCATCACCGCGCACAACATCGCCCGCCGCTTCGGCCAGCCGATCGAAGCCTTGGCCAAAGCGGCCGACCAGCTCGGCAAGGGCAACTTTGACGTCACCTTGCCCGTCACCCAGGCCACCGAACTGAACCAGCTGACCCGCCGCTTCGGCCTCATGGCCGATGCCTTGCGCAGGCACCAGGCCACCAATGTGGATGAGCTGCTCGCCGGCCAGCATCGCCTGCAAGCGGTGCTGGACAGCATCGACGATGGCCTGCTGATCATTGACCGCCAGGGCCGCCTGGAACACCTCAACCCGGTGGCGCAGCGCCAGTTGGGCTGGAACGACAGCCGGGTGGGCAGCAGCTTGGCCGAAGCCCTGCGGCGACCAGAGCTGGAGCAGCAGCTGCGTCAGGTGCTGCGCGGCGGTAGCCTGGACCGGCCGCCGGAAGACCTGAACATGGAGGTGGATGAAGAAACGCGCCTGCTGACCTACAGCCTGACGCCGGTCAGCCACCCGCAAGGGCCGATCCTGGGTGCGGTGATGGTGCTGCACGATGTCACCGAACAACGGGCCTTCGAACGCGTGCGCAGCGAATTCGTGCTGCGCGCCTCCCACGAGCTGCGCACGCCGGTAACCGGCATGCACATGGCCTTCGGCCTGTTGCGCGAGCGGGTCAAGTTCCCACCCGAGGCGCGCGAGAACGACCTGCTGGAAACCATTGGCGAAGAAATGCAGCGCCTGACCCAGCTTATCAACGACCTGCTCAATTTCAGCCGCTACCAGAGCGGGCTGCAGAAGCTAGACCTGGCACCCTGCGCCCTTGATGAACTGCTGGAGCGGGCGCAGCTGCGCTTTGCCGAGCAGGCGGCAAACAAACAGATCGAACTGGTCAAGGCGATGGAACCACCGCTGCCACGCATCCAGGCCGATGTCGCCCAGCTGGACCGCGTGCTGGACAACCTGCTGCACAATGCCATCCGCCATACGGCCAACGGCGGGCGAATCCGCCTGCATGCGCGGCGGCATGCGGAACGGGTGATCATCAGTGTCGAGGACAACGGCGAAGGTATTGCCTACGGGCAGCAGGGGCGCATTTTCGAGCCATTCGTGCAGGTAGGGCGCAAGAAAGGTGGCGCTGGGTTGGGGCTGGCGCTGTGCAAGGAGATCGTGCAGCTGCATGGCGGGCGCATGGGCGTGTTTTCCCGGCCGGGGCAGGGGACCCAGTTCTACATGGCCCTGCCGGTTTGAGTATTGCCTGTACCGGCCTCTTCGCGGGCACGCCCGCTCCCACAGGTACTGCACAGGTCTCAGGTGCGACGCTATCTCTGTGGGAGCGGGCGTGCCCGCGAAGAGGCCGGTACAGGATGTCTCAATGTTCCACCCGCCGCGGCAGCTGGCCGCGGGTGACCAGCTCGGCAAATTGCCGGGCATTCAGCGGCCGGGCAAACAGCCAGCCCTGGCCGTAATTGACCCCTTCACTGTTCAGCAGCACCGCCTGGTCTTCACATTCGATGCCCTCGGCAATCACCCGCAGGTGCAGGTCATGGGCCATGCGGATGATATGCGGCGCAACGCCGCTGCTGGCGGCATCGTGGCCCAGTGCATCGATGAACGCCTTGTCGATCTTCAGGCAGTCCACCGGCAGTGTCTGCAAGTACGCCAGGCTGCAATAACCCGTACCAAAGTCGTCGATCAGCACCTGATGCCCCACAGCGCGCAGCGCTTGCAGGTTGTCACGGGCAACCACCACGTCGACCAGGCCGCGCTCGGTCACCTCGAAGGCGATCTGGCTGGGCGCCACTCGATGCAACGCCAACAGGCGCGCCGCCACCCGGCCAATGCGCGGCACCATCACATCGCAGGCGGCCAGGTTCACCGATATGTACAGTTTGGGGTGCGAGCGCAGCAGCTGCCCCAGCTGTTCGAGCACGCGCTGCAGGACAAAATCGGTAATCTGGCGAATCTGCCCGGTATTTTCTGCCAGCGGGATGAACAAGTCCGGGCTGGTCAGGGTGCCATCCGGGCGTCGCCAGCGCACCAGTGCTTCGGCGCCCACGCAGCGTCGGCTGTCGAGCTCGAAGATCGGTTGGTACAGCACCTGCAGTTCCCCACGGCGCAAGGCATTCTGTAACTCCGAACTCATCGAGCGCCGTTGCAGGATCAGTTGCAACACCAGCCAACCGATGCAGCAGGCCGCCAGTACGCTGCCGGGGAACAGCAGCCAGAGCATGCCGTTCATCCTCAATGGCAGGCTGGCCCGCGGGGCAATCAGCACCAGTTGGTAATCCGGCGACTTGGTCGGCATGCGGTAGATCAGGCGGTCGCTGAGTTCGAGCAGCGACTTGTGGCTGGTCGACCAGGCCGAGGGCGGCGGCCAGACCTGTGGCGGGCCCAGCACGGGGATGGCGCGTGCGCCGTTGTCCAGCACCACCACCAGGCTGCCGCCCGGGGGCAGGTCAACCACGTCGGTCAGGTGGCCGCGGGAAGTGGAGACCACGAACTTGCCTCGACCCAGCATCAGCGCAGCCAGGTTTTCGTTGGGTTCGGTCGTGGTGTTCAACCAGTAACTGTAGGTCGGCCCCTGGATGTCAGGTGCCCGCAGGGGCTCGAACGCCCGCTCATCGCCACGGTTGGAGCAAGCGACGTCACCGTCCACATAAGCCGCTTCATAAATGAAGCGCGAACTCAGGCCAACCTGCTGCAATGCAGCCTGCATCGCTGGGCTACAGCCACGCAAGGGCTGTGCCTGCAACAGGTCTACCCCCTCACGCAGCTGGCCGAACACCTGTTCGAGACGGTCAAGAAAACGCTCGCCCTGGGCGTTCATCTGTTCGCTCTCGCTCTGCTTCATCTGCTGCAAGGCAATGCCGATGCTGGCAGAGAGCAAAAGTGCTGCGCTGGCCAATGCTGCCAAGGTGGCCAGCATCCAGGGGCGGTAAAAAAATTGGCGCAACGTAGAAATGAGAGCTGACATCGAAGGCATCCAGTTGATTACCAAGGTATAGCAACTGAATGAAGAATCATCCTCGCCGTTGGGCGCCTCACTGCTGGCTCAACGCATCCGGTTGAGCACCTGCAGGATTGCCGCCGTCTGCACATCCGGCATGCCATCGAAACGCTGCGGGCGGAAACGCATCTGGAATGCGGCAATCACATGGCGGGTGGCAGCATCCAGCACGCCGGTCTGCTCGACCTGATAGCCAAACCGCGCCAGTTCCTGCTGGTACCAACCAATGCTTGGCGGGTTGACGCTGAAATACGCCTGCTGGCGTGCTACTGCGTTGGCATCGGGCCAGATACCCAGCCCCGCATCGGCCAGGCGCTTCCAGGGGAACAGTGGCCCCGGGTCCAGCTTGCGTGATGGTGCGATATCACTGTGGCCAATGATGTGCCGCGGCTCGATGTTGTTACGTTTGACGATGTTCTTGAGCAACGCGATCAGCGACTGGACCTGCGCTTCGCTGTAAGGGTGCCAGACCCGGCCATTCGGCGTGTCGGTGAACCCCGGGTTGACGATCTCGATACCAATCGACGAAGAGTTCAGCCAGGTGCGCCCCTGCCACTGGCTATCACCGGCATGCCAGGCACGGCGGTTTTCATCCACCAACTGGTACACCGTCGCCGGGCCATCGCCAATCAGGTAATGGCTGCTGACCTCACCATGGGTAAGTAACGCCAGGGAGCGCTCCAGCGACGCATTGGTGTAATGCAGCACAACGAACTGGATACGGTTGTCCTGGTTGGCGGAGGGGTGGCTGCGGTCGATGCGCAGGCCCGTCGAGCAACCGGCGACAGACAACAGCAAAAAGGAAATCAGCGTTTTTTTTAGCGTGGAAAGCACGTCAGTGGCCTCAGCGAATGAGCGCTACAGTATAACGTGCTCCCCATGGCTGCGCTTACCGCGGGTCAGGGTTCGCAGGGCTAGCCCTGTTCCACGCGGTTGCGCCCCAGCTCCTTGGCCCGGTACAGCGCCGCATCAGCGCGCTTGAGCACCTGGTCACCGCGCTCGCCAGAGCGGAACGCCCCCACGCCGATGGACGTGGTGATCACCACCCGCTCGCCCTTGAAGTGAAACGGGCAGGCCTCCACCGTGGCCCGCAGTACCTCCGCCACCTGCGCGGCGGCCGCTGGCGACGTTTGCGGCAGTAACAGGACAAATTCCTCACCACCGAAACGGGCGATGAAGTCTCGACCGCGCAGGCGTTTGCGCAGTTGGTCGGCGACAATCTTCAGTACCTTGTCCCCGGCCAGGTGCCCATAGCTGTCGTTGATACGCTTGAAGTGATCCAGGTCGAGGATCGCCATGGCCAGATGGCCACCGTTCTCCTGCCATTCGAGTATTTCGCGTTCGACCCGCTCGCTCCAGGCTGCACGGTTGGGCAGGCCGGTGAGGGGGTCGAGCAGGGCTTTCTGGCGCTGTTCTTCCAGGTGCTCGCGATAACCGAGCGCCTCATGCTCCATGTTCGCCACCCGCTCGGAGAGCCCTTGCAGGCGGCCGGCCAGTTCCTGTTCGCGACGATCTCGCTCATGTTTGTGCTCGTCCATGGTAACCAGCAGGCCTTCCAGGCGGTTATCCAGGATGTGCTTGAGGCTGTCCACATCGGCTGCGCCTTGCACGCTGCTTTGCAGGCCGTCGACGTGCTCACGCAGTTGGGTATCCAGCTCGCGGGCAGCGGTGCTGTTGTCGGCATGGCCGGCGCTGGCCTCCTGTAAATGGCTCTGAAAACCTTCCAGGCGTTCGTTGAGCTGCTGCAGGTAGGTTTCGAATTCGTGCTGGCCACTGTCGGTGATTGCCAGCATGAGCACAGCCAGGTCATCCAGCACCGGGATCAGCTCATACCAGTTCAGGCCACGGGCAACCCGCTCGCGCATTGCCAACGCCTGGGCCTTGTGCCGCTCGGGCAGGCTGAGGTCGTCGAGCAGGCCGATCAGGGTCTGCTCGATGTGCGCGGCAACCTGGCTGTAGGGCGGCTCGACGGCATAGGGCAGGCCATAGGGCCCGTCTTCGCCGAACGTCTCTTCGAGCGTGGGTGCCGGTTGTGCGTCTGCCAGGGGTTCGTCGATGGACGCTTCCGGTTCCAGTACTTCAGCCTCCCGCGGCGGCTGGAAGGCGGGTATGTCAACCGTTTCGATCAGCGCCGGGCCCGCTACCTCACGCTCCGGCAGGGGCGTCAGGCTCACTTCAGCGGCAGGGGCTGCCAACGGTTGTAGCGCATCCACATCATCGGGCTGCAGGGCTTCGATACTGGCCTGTGCAGCCTGAGGAGGCGCTTGGGCGGCAGGTGCTGTTACCGGCACAGGCACTGGTTCGCCTTGCGGGTCGTCTTCGCGGCTACCGAACAAGCGCTGCAAAAAGCCGGGCCGGGTTTCATCCTCCGGTTTGCCGAGTGCTGAAAGGGCACGGCCCTGCAAGCCACTCAACTCACCCAGCAAGGGCGGCAGGTCGCGGGATTGGGCAACACCCCCATCGAGTTTCTTGGCCAGCTTCTTCAAAGGGCGCGAGACATCGCTGGGCAGCGGCAAGCCTTGCAGTTGGCCAACCAGCGCAGTCAACGCGTCGCTTACCTGGTTCATGCGGGTTTCCCGGCGCTGTTCGGAGTCCAGCACCGCTTTTTCCAGGCGCGGGATCAACCCGGCGAGGCCGGCGTCCATGTTGTCGCTGCGAATGACTTCGCGCATTTCCTTCATGCACGCGTCCACTACCTTGTCACTGCCTTCGGCAGCCAGGCTGCTACGCACCAGGCCACGGCGCAGCAGGTCGAGACGGGCGTCCCAACGGCGCTCGAGCTTTTCTTGCTGCTCGATGCTCTTAAGGTATTTTTCTTTCCAGCGCTCAGCGTCTTCAGTCATGCCCGGGTCCGCAAACGGTGATGGCAATTAGCTCAAGACCGGCAGCGTATCCACAGTCAATGCATCAGGCAATCGAATCTCGACAGCAACGGGAAGGTGGTCGGAAATTGGCCGTGCCAGCACCTCGACACGCTCCAGCGTGAGGCTTGGGCTGAGCAGGATATGGTCCAGGCAACGCTGGGGTCGCCAGCTGGGGAAGGTGGCCTCGACTTGCGGGGCAATCAGGCCCAGGTCGCGCAGCGGCGAGTGCTCCAGCAGGTCGGTGGCATGGGTGTTCATATCGCCCATCAGCACCTGGTGACGGTAGCCGCCAATCAGCTCACGGATGTAACCCAGTTGCAGGGCGCGGGTCTTGGCACCGAGCGCCAGGTGCATCATCACCACGATCAGCGCGTCTTCACCTTCACCAAAACGCACAAGGATCGCCCCGCGGCCGGCAGGGCCGGGCAACGGGTGGTCTTCAAGCAACTGCGGCTTCAGGCGGCTGAGCACACCATTGCTGTGCTGGGCGAAACGCCCGAGGTTGCGGTTGAGTTGCTGGTACCAGTAAGGGAAGGCCCCCAGTTGAGCCAGGTGCTCGACCTGGTTGACGTAACCTGAGCGCAGGCTGCCACCATCGGCTTCCTGCAAGGCCACCAGGTCGAAGTCGCCCAGCAAATCACCGATTTTCTGCAGGTTGCCGGCACGCCCGTTATGCGGCAGCAAGTGCTGCCAGCTGCGGGTCAGGTAATGCCGGTAACGTTCAGTGCTGATACCCACCTGGATGTTGAAACTGAGCAGCCGCAGGCGACCATCCTCGGGCAGGCCGGAGGCCTGCAGGTGATGCTCGTTGACCTGCGGCTGGTGCAGGCCAATGCCACGCGTAGCTCTGAAGCGGGGCATGGTTACGCCGCCTACTTGGCGGCGCGCTCCTTGTCGATCAGCTGGTCGGCAACGTTCAGCACGCCTTCCGGCCCGCCAGCGGTTCCCAGGTCGAAGCGGTACTTGCCGTTGACGACCATGCTCGGTACGCCGGTGATTTCGTACTTTTTCGCCAGCTCTTTGGCCTGGTTGACCTGGCCCTTGATGGCGAATGAGTCGAAGGTGGCGAGGAACTTGTCCTTGTCCACGCCCTGGGTGGCGAGGAAGTCGGCCATGTCGTTCTTGTCGGTCAGGCGTTTGTGTTGGTTCTGGATGGCATCGAACACTGCGGCATGCACCTTGTGCTCGACGCCCATGGCTTCGAGGGTGAGGAACATCTGGCCGTGTGCGTCCCATGGGCCACCGAACATGGCCGGTACGCGCTTGAAGTTGACATCCTTGGGCAGTTTTTCGACCCATGGGTTGATGACCGGCTCGAAGTGGTAGCAATGCGGGCAGCCGTACCAGAACAGCTCGACCACTTCGACCTTGCCAGGCACGGAAACCGGAACAGGGTTGCTCAGCTCGATGTATTCCTTGCCAGCCACAGGCTCGGCGGCATGGACGGCAGTCATACCAAATACGCTGGCGGCGACCAGCGCAGCGCTGAGAATCAGTTTACGCATGCTTTACTCCTGAGCATTCATGGGTCGCCACGACGGGACCAATACTGGGACAGGTCGGGAAGGGCGCGAGTTCTGTAGTGTAACGGCAGCGGACGGAAAAAAGGGCGGTCCAGCCGCCCTTTCATCATTGGCCTACAACATTAACTGAAAGTTAATGCAGCCATCTGGCACGACCATCGCGCTCGCTGTGGGACGCGATCATTGTGGGAGCGGGCGCGCCCGCGAAACAGGCAACGCAGTGGATGGCACCGGCTTTGCCGGTGTTCGCGGGCACGCCCGCTCCCACAGGGATCGCGCAGGCTCATCAAATTCCCACAACGGCCCAGGCCGCCAGTCAGTGCAGGCCCTGGATGTAGCTGGCCAACGCTTCGATGTCGTGGTTGCTCAGCTTGCCGGCGATGGTGCGCATGGTCATCGCGTCGCCATCGTTGGTGCGGTTACCTTCGCGGAAATCGGTCAGCTGCTTGGTCACGTACTGCGAGTGCTGCCCGCCCAGGTGCGGGAAGCCGGCCAGGGCGATGCCACCGCCGTTGGGCGAGTGGCAGCCGGTGCAGGCCGGCATGCCTTTTTCCAGGTCGCCGCCATTGAACAGTGCGCGGCCACGTTCGACCAGCTTGGGGTCGGCAGCCCCCACGCTGCCTTTCTGGCTGGAGAAGTAGGCGGCGATGTCGGCCAGGTCCTGGTCGCTGAATGCGGCGAGCATGCCGGTCATCTCCAGCACCGTGCGCTTGCCCGACTTGATATCGTGCAGTTGTTTTTCGAGGTAACGCTGGCCCTGGCCGGCCAGTTTCGGGAAGTTGGGTGCCAGGCTGTTGCCGTCGGGGTTGTGGCAGGCGCCACAGACGGCCGTCTTGGCCTGGCCGGCGGCGGCATCGCCTTTGACAGGTTGTGCAGCAGTGGCCGCACCTGCGACACCCAGGGTCAACAGCAGACTCACGACTAGTTTGTTCATCAGCTAATCCAACACGGCTAAGGGTGAAATGTTATGTATCGGGACTGCCGCTCATCCAAAGGATGACCAAACGGTAGTCCTCGGCACTGCAGTCCATGCACAATCCACGCGGCGGCATAGCCTTGAAACCCTGGGTTACGTGCTTCACCAGTACATCCATGCCTTGCGCCAGCCTTGGCTCCCAGGCTGCCCGGTCACCCTGCCTGGGTGCCTGTGGCAACTGCCCGGTGTGACAGGCCGCACACGTGCGGTTGTACAACACCTCGGGATCCTGTGTAGCCTGTGCGCTGAAATACGGCAGGAACATACCGACAGCTAGCAACCATTTCGCCAGGCGAAACGACCTGACAGGGTTGGGGGACGCGCTGCGTTCTGATGCGCAAGCTATAGTTCGGCACCCCATGCCCGCTCTCCTTCGCTGGGAGAAAGGGCACACAAAAACTGGGGCATTATATACTTCTGTCAGCCAAACGGAAACGACACCGCTTGCCGGCCTAGGCTTTGGCAACACCCACATCGGATATCCCATGCAAGTCAAGAACCCCATCCTCGGCCTCTGCCAGAAAGCCAAATTCGCCCTCAGCGCTGCCAAGGTCGAACAATGCCCGGACGACCAGGGTTACGAGGTGGCTTTCGCCGGCCGCTCCAACGCCGGCAAATCCAGCGCCCTCAACACCCTGACCCATGCCAGCCTGGCGCGTACCTCGAAAACCCCCGGGCGCACCCAGCTGTTGAATTTCTTCAGTCTGGACGATGAACGGCGTTTGGTCGACCTGCCGGGCTACGGTTATGCAAAAGTGCCGATTCCGCTCAAGCAGCACTGGCAGAAGCACCTGGAAGCCTACCTGGGCAGCCGGGAGTGCCTGCGTGGCGTGATCCTGATGATGGACGTGCGCCACCCGATGACCGACTTCGACAAGATGATGCTCGACTGGGCCAAGGCCAGCAGCATGCCGATGCACATCCTGCTGACCAAGGCTGACAAGCTGACCCACGGCGCGGGCAAGAACACGTTGCTGAAAGTGCAGTCGGAAATCCGCAAGGGTTGGGGTGATGGCGTGACCATCCAGCTGTTCTCGGCGCCCAAGCGCCTGGGCGTGGAAGATGCCTACCGGGTACTGGCGGACTGGATGGAGCTGGAAGACAAGCCGGTGGCCTGAGGCCCGCAGCGTCCTCACTGGCGGACATTGAACTGTGGGAGCGGGCGTGCCCGCGAAGAATCCAGCACGGAGCATGGCCTGGGCTTCGCCCAGGTTCGCGGGCACGCCCGCTCCCACAGTGTTCTTCATCAGGCCCGGGTCGAATTCCGGGCAAAAAAAACCCCGGACTTCGTATGGGGAGGGGGAAGTTCGGGGTCCAAGTCCGGACCGCTAGGGCGGGGTCCAGATATCTGCCAACACTTAACACAACATAGGAGCATCGAAGGGCTTCACCAGCCATTCAGTTACTCTGAGTTCCGGTTCACCGGTTTAGTTCCAAAGCCCTCAAAACTATTTGCGATAGTTTCATGAAACTTCAGTACCAATGGCACTGAGCGGTGCCAGGATCCGCGTCACTACGTCGCAGATCCTACACAGCTTTCCCCGCTCAATCAGTGAGCTTCGTCCCAATTCGCACCAATTCCTGCCTCAACCAGCAGCGGCACGTCCAGTTCCGCGGCCTTGCTCATGTGCTGGCGAATTTCATCTTTCACCTGCTGAAGCAGGTCTTCACGCACCTCAAGCACCAGTTCGTCGTGTACCTGCAGGATCACCCGGGCATCCAGCCCGCTCTCGCTCAGCCAGTTGTCCACATTGACCATTGCCCGCTTGATGATGTCGGCCGCGGTGCCCTGCATCGGCGCGTTGATTGCCGTGCGCTCGGCGCCTTTGCGCAGGGCCGGGTTCTTGGCGTTGATGTCCGGCAGGTACAGGCGGCGGCCGAACAGGGTTTCGACAAAGCCTTGCTCGGCGGCCTGGGCGCGGGTGCGCTCCATGTAGGCCAGCACGCCCGGATAGCGGGCGAAGTAGCGGTCGATGTAGTCCTGCGATTGTTTGCGGTCGACACCGATCTGCTTGGCCAGGCCAAAGGCACTCATGCCGTAGATCAGGCCGAAGTTGATGGCCTTGGCCTTGCGGCGCTGGTCGGTTGTGACGTCTTCCAGCGCCACACCGAACACTTCCGCCGCCGTGGCACGGTGCACGTCCAGGTCGTTGCGGAAGGCATGCAGCAAGCCTTCGTCCTTGGCCAGGTGGGCCATGATGCGCAGCTCGATCTGCGAGTAGTCCGCCGCCAGCAGCTTGTAGCCCGGGCTGGCAATGAAGGCCTGACGGATACGTCGGCCTTCGGCGGTGCGGATCGGGATGTTCTGCAGGTTCGGGTCGCTCGACGACAGCCGGCCTGTGGCCGCCACCGCCTGCTGGTACGAGGTGTGAATCCGCCCGGTGCGCGGGTTGATCTGCCCCGGCAGCTTGTCGGTGTAGGTGCTCTTGAGTTTGCTCAGGCTGCGGTACTGCATCAGCACTTCGGGCAGCGGGTAACCTTGCTCGGCCAGCTCGTCGAGTACGGCTTCGGCGGTGGATGGCTGGCCCTTGGCAGTCTTGCTCAGCACCGGCATGCCCAGCTTGTCGTAAAGGATCGAACCCAGCTGCTTGGGCGA
This sequence comes from Pseudomonas sp. NPDC008258, assembly GCF_042956345.1. Lineage (NCBI taxonomy): Bacteria > Pseudomonadati > Pseudomonadota > Gammaproteobacteria > Pseudomonadales > Pseudomonadaceae > Pseudomonas > Pseudomonas sp. NPDC008258. The sequence goes on along the minus strand of NZ_JBIBGE010000018.1, from coordinate 85,525 downwards.
ACCGAGGTTGAATTCCTCCCCAGCCAGCTCGTACGCACGCAGCTCCAGTTCGGCCATTTTCACGCCCAGCTCACCGCTTTGTACGTGCAGCAGTGCAGCATCGACCAACGCACCCTGGCGCTCGATCTTGGCCAGCACCGGTACCAGTGGCATCTCGATGTCCATCAACACCGGCTGCACGCTCGGCGTCTGCGCCAGGCGGGCCTGCAGCGCCTGGTGCAGGCGCAGGGTGATGTCGGCGTCTTCAGCGGCGTAAGGGCCGGCCTTGTCCAGGTTGATCTGGTTGAAGGTCAGCTGCTTGGCGCCCTTGCCGGCGATGTCCTCGAAGGCGATGGTGCTGTGGTCGAGGTACTTCTGCGCCAGGCTGTCCATGTCGTGGCGGGTGGCGGTAGAGTTCAGCACGTACGATTCGAGCATGGTGTCATAGGCCACCCCGCGCATCTCGATGGCGGGCGAGCCGTTGGCGAGGATGTTGATGTCGTACTTGGCGTTCTGCCCGACCTTGGCCTTGGCCGGGTCCTCCAGCAGCGGCTTCAGCGCCAGCAGCACCGCCTCGCGGTCCAACTGGGCCGGCGCGCCTTCGTAGTCATGGGTCAACGGCACATAGGCTGCTTCATGCGGTTCGACGGCGAACGACAGGCCGACCAGCTGCGCCTGCTGGGCGTCCAGGCCGGTTGTCTCGGTGTCGAAGGCGAACAGCGGCGCCTGGCGCAGCTTTTCCAGCCAGGCGTCGAAACGGGCCTGGCCAAGAATGGTTTCGTATTTCGGTTCAACCTTGGCCGCGGGCTCGTCGACCACCGGGGCGAGATCATCGCCCGCCTTGCTCGCCTCGCGCTGCACCTCGGCGACCCAGCTCTTGAACTCCATTTCGGTGTACAGCGCCAGCAACGCATCGCGGTCCGGTTCGCCGCACACCAGCGCCTCGACCTCGACATCCAGCGGCACATCGCACTTGATGGTGGCCAGTTCGTAGGACAGGAACGCCGAATCGCGGTGTTCCTCGAGCTTGGCCGGCAAGGTCTTGGCGCCGCGGATGGCCAGGGTCGGAACCTTGTCGAGGTTGGCGTACAAGTCGCTGAGGCCGCCACCGATACCGGTCAGCAGGCCGACCGCGGTCTTTTCGCCTACGCCCGGCACGCCGGGAATGTTGTCGACCTTGTCGCCCATCAGGGCGAGGAAGTCGATGATGTGTTCCGGGCCGACGCCAAACTTTTCGTGCACGCCGGCAACATCCATCACGCTGCCGGTCATGGTGTTGACCAAGGTCACGTGGCCGTCCACCAGTTGCGCCATGTCCTTGTCCCCGGTCGAGATGATCACCGGGCGCCCCTGGGCGGCGCTGCTGCGGGCCAAGGTGCCGATGACGTCGTCAGCCTCGACGCCCTCGACACACAGCAACGGGTAGCCCAGCGCCTTCACGCTGGCATGCAACGGCTCGACCTGCACCCGCAGATCGTCCGGCATGCTGGGGCGGTTGGCCTTGTACTCGGCGAACATGGCATCGCGGAACGTGCCGCCTTTTGCGTCGAACACCACCGCAAACAAGCTGTCAGGGTATTGCCTGCGCAGGCTCTTGAGCATGTTCAGCACACCCTTCACCGCACCGGTCGGCATGCCCTTGGACGTGGTCAGCGGGGGCAAGGCGTGGAAGGCGCGGTACAGGTAGGAGGAACCGTCCACCAGGACGAGGGGCGCTTGGCTCATGAGCAGAATCAACCTTTTCGACGGGTCCGGCGCTAGAATAGCCAGAATCATTGACGACAAAGGGACTAGGTTATCATGCGTACACTCAATCGCCTGTTACTGCTCGGCCTGTTGGCAACCATGCCTGTCGTTACCCTGGCGGCGGACGACGCCCCCTCGGCCGATCCCGAGGTGACCATTCGCACGGAAGGCGATAAAACCATCCAGGAATACCGGCAGAACGGGTTCCTGTATGCGATCAAGATCACGCCGAAAAACGGCAAGCCTTATTTTCTGGTACGCGCCGATGGCACTGATGCCAATTTCATTCGATCCGACCAGCCGGACATGCTGATTCCGTCCTGGAAGATCTTCGAGTGGTAATCTGACGCGCACCGTTCACATCAACCCGGCACTTCCCGGCGGAAGTGCCCGTATGGGCAATTTTTCATCATGTCAGTCTTCACCCCCGTGACCCGGCCTGAGCTGGAAACCTTTCTGGCGCCGTACGAGCTGGGCCGTCTGCTCGACTTCCAGGGCATTGCCGCCGGCACCGAGAACAGCAATTTCTTCGTCAGCCTCGAACAGGGGGAGTTCGTCCTGACGCTGATCGAGCGTGGGCCAAGCGAAGACATGCCGTTCTTCATCGAACTGCTCGACACCTTGCACGCTGCCGACATGCCGGTGCCCTATGCCATTCGTGACCGCGACGGCAATGGCCTGCGCGAGCTGTGCGGCAAGCCGGCACTGCTGCAACCACGGTTATCGGGCAAACACATCAAGGCGCCGAACAACCAGCACTGCGCCCAGGTCGGCGAACTGCTGGCCCACATTCACCTGGCCACCCGCGAGCACATCATCGAGCGCCGCACCGACCGTGGCCTGGACTGGATGCTGGCCTCCGGTGCCGAGCTGCTGCCACGCCTCACTGCCGAACAAGCCGCACTGCTGCAACCGGCGCTGGATGAAATCACCGCGCACAAGGCGCAGATCCTGGCCTTGCCACGGGCCAACCTGCATGCCGACCTGTTCCGCGATAACGTGATGTTCGAAGGCACCCACCTGACCGGCGTGATCGACTTCTACAACGCCTGCTCGGGGCCGATGCTGTATGACATCGCCATCACCGTGAACGACTGGTGCCTGGATGAGAAGGGTGCAGTAGATGTACCGCGTGCCCAGGCGCTGCTGGCGGCTTATGCGGCGCTGCGGCCGTTCACGGCGGCCGAAGCCGAGCTATGGCCGGAAATGTTGCGGGTAGGCTGTGTGCGCTTCTGGCTGTCGCGCCTGATTGCGGCGGAGTCGTTTGCCGGGATGGATGTGATGATCCATGACCCGAGCGAGTTCGAAGTACGTCTGGCTCAGCGCCAGCAGGTGGCTTTGCACCTGCCGTTCGCTCTCTAGACCGCGTCTGCTTCTTCGCGGGCACGCCCGCTCCCACAGGGATAACACAAACCTCAAGGTTGTCGTTGTACCTGTGGGAGCGGGCGTGCCCGCGAAGAGGTCGGAACAGGCTTACAACTGCTCCAGGCACCCAGCCAGATCACCACCCAGCTTCTCCAGCAAGCGCTCATAACCCTTGCCATCCACCGGGTCGGTACCGCCCAGTGCATCCAGCTCCGCCAGGCGCACCGGCAACCCGGCCGTCAGGGTTTCGGCCAGTCTTGGCCGCAGCGGCGGCTCGCTGAACACGCAGGTTTTACCCACTTCCTGCAAGCGCTTGCGCATCGCCGCCACATGTTGCGCCCCCGGCTGTACCTCGGACGCCACGCTGAACACACCCGTGTGCTTCAGGCCATACTCCGCCTCGAAGTAGTCGAACGCCTCGTGGAACACGAAGTACGGTTTGTCGGCAATACCAGCCACCCGCGCCTTGATCCGCCCATCCAGCGCATCCAGGCGCTCGTCAAAAGCCTTCAGGTTGCTTTGGTAGCGGGTAGCGTTGGCCGGATCGACCTGAGCCAGGTCAGCCGCCATTTTTGCCGCGATTACCCGCGCATTGACCGACGATAGCCACAAGTGCGCATCCAGGCTGCCCGGGCGGTGATCGTGGTCGTGATCGTCGTGGTCTTCTTCCTCATGGGAATGGCTGTCCTCGCCAAAATGACGCAGCTTCATGCCAGTCAGCGACTGTACGGCCACCGTAGGCTTGCTGCGGCTGCCCAGCACCCGCGGCAGGAAGTTCTCCATGTCCGGGCCGATCCAGTACAGCAGGTCGGCATCACCCACCTTCCGTACGTCGGACGGGCGCAGGGCATAGTGGTGCGGCGAGGCGCCTGGCGGCAGCAAAACGTCCGGGCTGCCAACGCCATCCTGCACGGCGGCAGCAATCTGCTGCAGGGGCTTGATACTGGTGAGCACACGCACATCGGCCTGGGCGGAAAATGCGATGAAAGCGACAAACAGAGCTAGGAATCGGGACACGGTGGATACTCGAGTCGTCAGAAACAGGTAACATAATAACGTCTCCATCCAGAACCGTCGCTGCCCATGTCCATCACGCCGCTGGCCAACCGTCCTCACGATCACTCCCATTGCGTACACAGCGCACTGGCTGAAGCCGATGCCTTGTGCACCCGCCAGGGCCTGCGCCTGACTGCGCTGCGCCGCCGTGTGCTGGAGCTGGTGTGGCAAAGCCACAAGCCGCTGGGCGCCTACGACATCCTCGCCGTGCTCAGCGAGCAGGACGGCCGCCGCGCCGCCCCGCCTACGGTATACCGCGCGCTGGACTTCCTGCTGGAAAACGGCCTGGTGCACCGCATCGCCTCGCTCAACGCTTTCATCGGCTGTAGCCACCCCGAGCACGTGCACCAGGGCCAGTTCCTGATCTGCCGCGCCTGCCATGTGGCCATCGAGCTGGAGCAGAACAGCATCAGCGAAGCCATCATCAACAGCGCCAAAGGCGTGGGTTTCACCGTCGAAACCCAGACCGTGGAAGTGGTCGGCCTGTGCGGCAGCTGCCGGAGCGCGGCATGAGTGACGCGCTGATCCGCCTGGAGCAGGTTGGCGTTACCTTTGGCGGCGAGGCAGTGCTCGACAACATCGACCTGTCGGTCGCACCTGGCCAGATCGTCACCCTGATCGGCCCCAACGGGGCGGGCAAGACCACCCTGGTGCGCGCCGTGCTCGGGCTGCTCAAGCCGCACCGCGGCAAGGTATGGCGCAAACCGAAGCTGCGCATTGGCTACATGCCGCAAAAGATCCAGGTCGATGCCACGCTACCGCTCTCGGTGCTGCGCTTCCTGCGCCTGGTGCCCGGCGTAGACCGCGCGGCAGCCTTGTCGGCACTACAGGAAGTGGGCGCCGAACAGGTTATCGACAGCCCGATCCAGACCATTTCCGGCGGTGAGATGCAGCGCGTACTGCTGGCTCGTGCCCTGCTGCGCGAACCCCAGTTGCTGGTGCTGGACGAGCCGGTGCAGGGCGTGGACGTGGTCGGCCAGACCGAGCTGTACAACCTCATTACCCGCCTGCGCGACCGCCATGGCTGCGGCGTACTGATGGTGTCCCACGACCTGCACCTGGTGATGAGCGCCACCGACCAGGTGGTGTGCCTGAACCGCCACGTGTGCTGCTCCGGCCACCCAGAGCAAGTCAGCGGCGACCCGGCGTTCGTCGAACTGTTCGGCAACACCGCGCCGAGCCTGGCCATCTACCACCACCACCACGACCACAGCCACGACCTTCACGGCTCTGTGGTCGCCCCTGGCCCCCATGTTCACGGAGAGCACTGCAAGCATGGCTGATTTTCTTCTCTACGCCCTGCTTGCCGGTTTGTCCCTGGCGCTGGTGGCCGGCCCACTGGGATCCTTCGTGGTGTGGCGGCGCATGGCCTACTTTGGCGACACCCTGTCCCACGCGGCCCTGCTCGGCGTGGCCCTGGGCTTTGCCCTGGATGTCAGCCCGGCACTGGCGGTAACCGTCGGCTGCCTGCTGTTGGCAATCCTGCTGGTAACCTTGCAGCAACGCCAACCGCTGGCCTCCGACACCCTGCTCGGCATCCTCGCCCCCAGCACCTTGTCGCTGGGCCTGGTGGTACTGAGCTTCATGCACGATGTTCGCATCGACCTGATGGCCTACCTGTTCGGCGACTTGCTGGCCATCAGCACCACCGACCTGGCCTGGATCCTCGGCGGCAGTGCGTTGGTGCTGGTGCTGCTGGCTGCGCTGTGGCGGCCGCTGCTGGCCGTGACCGTGCACGAGGAACTGGCCATGGTCGAAGGCCTGCCCGTTGCGGGCCTGCGCATGGCGTTGATGCTGCTGATTGCAGTGGTCATTGCCGTCGCCATGAAGATCGTCGGTGTATTGCTGATCACTTCACTGCTGATCATCCCCGCCGCTGCGGCGCAACGTCACGCCCGCTCACCCGAGCAGATGGCCCTGGGCGCCAGCCTGCTGGGCGTTACCGCCGTCTGCGGGGGCCTGGCAATGTCCTGGTTCAAGGATACCCCTGCCGGCCCGTCGATCGTGGTCTGCGCGGCGGTGCTATTCTTGCTGAGCCTGGCCCTGCCAAAACGTTGAAATACAGGGCGTGTGATGGCACGCCTTGCAACCTTTTGCCGGGTAAAGGGTCTGTAAGACCTGTTTTCGAGCGTGCGCACCTGGGTGTAGACTTGCTCGCTTTTTGCGCAAATAGAGAGTCGCAGGAATGAAGCCGTTCGCCTCCCGTTATCTGCTTGTTGCCGCGTTTTCCCTGTTCCTGGCTGCCTGTTCCAGCGCGCCGGTCGAGCAGGCCGCCGTACCTGCCCAAGCCGATGCCTGGCAGCAGTTGCAACAGAACATCGCCAGCAACGAGCTGGCCACCGCCGAAGACCAGCTGGCAGCCCTGCAGGCCCAGTCACCTGACGACGCACGCCTGGAGCAATACCAGCGGCAGTTGGCCGAGGCCTACCTGCAACGCAGCCAGATCGTGCTGCAAAAGGGTGATGTGAATGCGGCTGCAACCGCACTGGCTCGTGCCCGTGCATTGATGCCGCAAGCCCCGGCAGTGACCGGTGGCGACCCCCTGTCACAGGCGCGCAAGGCCGAGCTGGAGAAGGCAGAAGCTGCCTTGAAGGCTGCTGAGGCCAAGCCCAGGGCACGTATCATCGACCCGACAGCGCCAAGCACGGTGGTGGCCTTGAAGACCACCGACAACCGCGCCCTGCGTCGCCAGCTCGATGACATTGCTGCCGATGTGGTGAGCTATGACTGCGAAGTGGTGTTCCAGGTACCGCGCACCGACGACGCGCCTTGGTTGAAAACCTTGCTGGAGAAGCGCGTGCGCAAGATCGACAGCGGGTTTGATCTGAAACAGAAGCATGAAATTCAGCGCTCGCTGCCGGCGCAGGTGGTTCTGGTCCCGCATCAACAGTAAAAGCTTCGCGGGCAAGCCCGCTCCCACAGGTACAGCGCAGGCCTGTAGCCTCGCACGATTCCTGTGGGAGCGGGCTTGCCCGCGAAGAGGCCCTATCAGGCCGGCACTGCCTGTGCAGCTGCCTCCCGCTCCCACACCCGATGCCCTTCAACCGCTTTCACAAAGGCATCCACCACCTTCTGTTCATCCCCCAGCAGCAACCCTTTGTCTTCCTTCAGCCCAAGGCCCTTCGCCAAGTCTTTGGTCAATACCATGGGCTTGAGGTGCTTATAGCCCTCCAGCAGAAAATGCTTGGCCACCCCGCTACCCGCCAGGGCATCCGTCGAGGCTTTGCCCCCCGGCACAACAATGCCGTCGAACATGATCGAAGGCATTCCTTCCATTGACGCATCCACCGCCAACTGCTTGCCATCCGCTGCCTTCACCGGCGCCGACGTGGGCCCCAGCAGCATCAACCGCGCACTCACGGCTTCCAGTGCCTTGACCAGCCTGTCCACACTCGCAGCATCCACGCCGTCCGCTACCAGCACAGCAACCTTGCGCCCCTTTATGCCCACTTCACCCGTGTGGCTCATCTGGCTCAACGCCTTTGACTGCGCAGGTTTGCTGCCTTTCACCTTGACCGTGCCACGCTTGGGCGCCGGCAACCCAAGGTTGTCCGCTACAGCTGCCGCCAGTTTCAAATCGATGTTCGCCAGAATCTCATTCACCACACGCTCGCGAATGGGGTCACGCTCCACCTTGCCCAGCTCAAAGCTGTAGGCCTTGATGATGTGCTGCTGCTCGGTCTCGCTCATGCTCTGGAAGAACAGCCGTGCCTGCGAGAAATGGTCGCCGAACGACTCGCTGCGCTGGCGGATCTTGTGCGCGTCGATACGCTCCTGATAACTCTCGAAACCGCCATCGTGCGCCGCGGGCGGCGTTTCCTTGGGCCAGCCGCCGTCGATGGAGTTGGGTTCGTAGGCAGCCCGGCCCTTGTCGATGGTCATGCGGTGCATGGCATCGCGCTGGCTGCTGTGGTTGGGCGCCACCGGCCGGTTGATCGGGATTTCATGGAAGTTCGGCCCGCCCAGGCGGCTGATCTGCGTATCGGTGTAGGAGAACAACCGGCCCTGCAACAGCGGGTCGTTGGTAAAGTCGATGCCCGGCACGATATGCCCCGGGCAGAAGGCAACCTGTTCGGTTTCGGCAAAGAAGTTGTCCGGGTTGCGGTTGAGCACCATCTTGCCCAGCAGCGTCACTGGCACCAGTTCCTCGGGGATCAGCTTGGTCGGGTCGAGCAGGTCGAAGTCGAACTTGTGCTCGTCGGCCTCGGGCACGACCTGCACGCCCAGCTCCCATTCGGGGTAATCACCGGATTCGATGGCCTCCCACAGGTCCCGGCGGTGATAGTCAGCATCCTTGCCCGCCAGTTTCTGCGCCTCGTCCCACAGCACCGAGTGCACACCCTCGCGCGGCTTCCAGTGGAATTTGACGAAACTTGCCACGCCTTCGGCGTTGATCAGCCGGAAGGTGTGTACGCCAAAGCCCTCCATCATCCGCAGGCTGCGCGGGATGGCGCGGTCGGACATGGCCCAGATGACCATGTGCGCCGACTCCGGCACCAGTGAAACGAAATCCCAGAATGTGTCGTGGGCAGAACCACCGGTGGGCATTTCGTTGTGCGGCTCGGGCTTCACGGCATGTACGAAATCCGGGAACTTGATGGCATCCTGAATGAAGAATACCGGCATGTTGTTGCCAACCAGATCGAAATTTCCTTCATCGGTATAGAACTTGACGGCAAAACCACGCACGTCACGCACCGTATCGCCCGAGCCTCTCGGCCCCTGCACGGTGGAGAAGCGTACGAACACCGGCGTGATTTTGTCGGGGTCTTGCAGGAAGCCGGCTTTGGTCAGCTCGGCATGACAACCGTAGCTCTGGAAATAGCCGTGCGCCCCGGTACCACGGGCATGCACGATGCGCTCCGGGATGCGCTCATGGTCGAAGTGGGTGATCTTCTCGCGCATGATGAAGTCTTCGAGCAGCGACGGCCCGCGTGCGCCAGCCTTGAGGCTGTTCTGGTTGTCGGCAACCTTCACCCCCTGGTTGGTGCGCAGGGCCTGGCCGGTGGCATCGCTGCGGAAGGTTTCCAGGCTCTGCAACTTGGCATTGGTATTGGCCCGGTCCGGGGTCTGGGTGCCAGCGGCTTCACTGTGCTTGGGCGCGTCCGTTTTCTTGCTGGGCATGGTCGGCTCTCCTCGTCAGTCTTCAGGCGTGCCCGTTTCGGGCTTGTTCAACTAGTGACTGGATGGCTTTGCCGAGCGTTCAATCAGGATTACCGGTTGTCGCGATATGCCCGAAGGATTGGTGCATTACGAAATAAATGCTAAGAACAGCTATGGGAAAAGGCTAAAATGCGCGACCCCAGCTAACCGCTGACCCCAATTTCCATGCGCCCCACAAGGTTCGCTACGTGATCGAGTTCCAACAGGTACATAAAACCTACCGCGTTGCCGGTAGGGAAATCCCCGCACTGAATCCGACCAGCCTGACCATCGAAGATGGCCAGGTGTTCGGCCTGATCGGCCATTCCGGCGCCGGCAAAAGCACCATGCTGCGCCTGATCAACCGCCTGGAAGAGCCTTCCGGCGGCAAGATCATCGTCGACGGCGAAGACGTCACCGCGTTCAACGCCAACCAGCTGCGTGGCTTCCGCCAGCAGGTCGGGATGATTTTCCAGCACTTCAACCTGCTGGCCTCCAAGACCGTTGCCGACAACGTCGCCCTGCCACTGACCCTGGCCGGCGAGCTGTCGCGCAGCGAAATCGACAAGCGCGTCACCGAGCTGCTGGCTCGTGTTGGCCTCTCGGACCACGCCAGAAAGTACCCGGCGCAATTGTCTGGCGGCCAGAAGCAGCGCGTCGGCATCGCCCGCGCATTGTCCACCAACCCGAAGATCCTGCTGTGCGACGAGGCCACCAGTGCCCTCGACCCGCAAACCACGGCCTCGGTCCTGCAATTGCTGGCCGAGATCAACCGTGAGCTGAAGCTGACCATCGTACTGATCACCCATGAAATGGACGTGATCCGCCGCGTTTGCGACCGCGTGGCGGTGATGGACGCCGGCGTGATCGTCGAGCAAGGCTCGGTGGCCGAGGTGTTCCTGCACCCGCAACACCCCACCACCAAGCGCTTCGTCCAGGAAGACGAGCAGGTCGACGAAGGCGAGCAGCGCGACGACTTCGCCCACGTACCGGGCCGCATCGTGCGCCTGACCTTCCAGGGCGACGCCACCTACGCGCCGCTGCTGGGCACCGTGGCACGCGAAACCGGTGTGGACTACAGCATCCTCGCCGGGCGTATCGACCGCATCAAGGATGTCCCCTATGGCCAGCTCACACTCGCCCTGATCGGCGGTGACATGGAAGCGGCGTTCGCCCGCTTCAAGGCAGCTGACGTACATATGGAGGTACTGCGTTGATGGACGCCCTGAATTTCTTTGCCAACGTCGACTGGGCCGAAATCTGGCTGGCCACCGTCGATACAATGATCATGCTGTTCGGCTCGCTGTTCTTCACCGTGCTGCTGGGCCTGCCGCTGGGCGTGCTGCTGTTCCTCTGCGGGCCCAAGCAGATGTTCGAACAAAAGGGCGTGTATGCGCTGCTGTCGCTGGTGGTCAACATCCTGCGCTCGCTGCCATTCATCATCCTGCTGATCGTGATGATCCCGTTCACCGTGCTGATCACCGGCACTTCGCTGGGCGTTGCCGGCGCCATCCCGCCGCTGGTGGTGGGTGCCACGCCGTTCTTTGCCCGCCTGGTGGAAACTGCCTTGCGTGAAGTGGACCGCGGCATCATCGAGGCGACCCAGTCGATGGGCGCCACCACCCGACAGATCATCACCAGTGCACTGCTGCCAGAGGCCCGCCCGGGCATCTTCGCAGCCATTACCGTGACCGCCATTACCCTGGTGTCGTACACCGCCATGGCCGGTGTGGTCGGTGCCGGTGGCCTGGGCGACCTGGCTATCCGCTTCGGTTACCAGCGGTTCCAGACCGATGTGATGGTAGTGACCGTGGTGCTGCTGCTGGTACTGGTTCAAGTACTGCAGAGCGTGGGCGACAAACTGGTCGTGCATTTTTCCCGTAAGTAACCCCAATGGGGTCGGCCCGGCCGACCCGTTCGGGGGCCGTCGCGGCCCTCACAAGGAGTGATTGATGAAGAAGCTGCTTGCTGTTGCTGCCGCTGTCGCGGCCTTCTCGGCCCACGCCGATACCCTGACCGTTGCCGCCACCCCGGTACCACACGCCGAGATCCTCAACTTCGTCAAACCACAACTGGCGAAAGAGGGCGTGGAACTGAAGGTGAAGGAATTCACCGATTACATCCAGCCGAACGTACAGGTGGCCGAAAAGCGCCTGGACGCCAACTTCTTCCAGCACCAGCCGTACCTGGATGAGTTCAACAAGGCCAAGGGCACCAACCTGGTGAGCGTAGCCGGCGTGCACATCGAGCCGCTGGGCGTGTACTCGACCAAGATCAAGAAGCTGGACGAACTGTCCTCCGGCGCCACCGTGGTCATCCCCAACGATGCCACCAACGGCGGCCGCGCCCTGTTGCTGCTGGACAAGGCCGGTGTGATCAAGCTGAAGGACAACAAGAACATCCTGTCCACCGTGAAGGATGTTGCCGAGAACCCGAAAGGCATCAAGTTCCGTGAGCTGGAAGCGGCCACCATCCCGCGCGTGCTGACCCAGGTCGATGCTGCCCTGATCAACACCAACTACGCGCTGGAAGCCAAGCTGAACCCGGAGAAGGACGCGCTGGCCATCGAAGGCAGCGACTCGCCTTACGTGAACATCCTTGTTGCCCGCCCGGACAACAAGGACTCGGAAGACATGAAGAAACTGGCGGCTGCACTGCACTCGCCAGAGGTGAAGCAGTTCATCAACGAGAAGTACAAGGGCGCTGTGGTTCCGGCGTTCTAAGCCGAACAATCGCGCTGCATTCTTCGCGGGCACGCCCGCTCCCACAGGTACATCGCTAGCCTCAGGCCTTGTGATATCCCTGTGGGAGCGGGCGCGCCCGCGAAGCTTTTAATGCCCCATCAATCCCGCTTCACAAGCCCCGGCAACTGCGCCACCAGCTTCTGGTTGTTGAACGGCGCACGAATGAACCCGCGCTGACGCCCGTCCGGCCCCACAACTGCCAGGTTGCCACTGTGATCCACGGTATACCCCGGCTTGCTGGTATCCGCCGGAATGAACGGAATGCTCAAGGCATTCGCCAGCTTCTGGGTATCCTCGATCGACCCCGCCACCCCGACAAAATCCTTGTCGAAATAGCCCAGGTACTGCTTCAGCTGGTTCGGCGTGTCGCGGTTCGGGTCCACGCTCACCAGCACCACCTGCAGCCGGTCGACGGCTTCCTTGGGCAGCTCGCTCTTCACCTGGCGCAACTGGGCCAGGGTGGTCGGGCAAATGTCCGGGCAATAGGTGTAGCCGAAGAACAGCAGCGACCATTTGCCTTTCAGGTCATCCAGTTGCACCGGCTGGCCATCCTGGTTGGTCATGGTCACATCGGCCACGGTGCGGCTCTGCGGCAGCAGGATGATGCCCGCATCGATCAGCTCGGTGGGGTTGGGCTGGTCGCGGCCATTGAGCACCTTGTTGACGGTAAGGCCCATGATCAGCGCGACCAGGGCAACGAGGATGAAGACGGTTTTCTGGGTTCGGGTCATAGGTTCAGCAACAGGTAGTGGTCGAGGAGCAACGCGATGAACAGCGCGAACAGGTAGCCGATAGAGTACTTGAACGTGCCAATCGCCGCGTGCGGCCGGCTGCCACGGTACAACACCCAGGCCCAATGCAGGAAGCGCAGGCCCAAGGCCAGGGCACAGGCCAGGTACAGCGGGCCGCTCATGTGGATGGCATACGGCAGCAGGCTTACCGCCAGCAAAATCAGGGTGTACAGCAGGATATGCAGCTTGGTGTAACGCTCGCCGTGGGTCACCGGCAGCATCGGGATATCGGCCTTGGCGTACTCCTCCTTGCGGTGAATGGCCAAGGCCCAGAAGTGCGGCGGGGTCCAGGCGAAGATGATCAGCACCAGCAGCAAGGGCTCGGCGCTGACATGGCCGCTGACCGCCACCCAGCCGAGCAGCGGCGGGGCGGCGCCGGCCAGGCCGCCAATAACGATGTTCTGTGGCGTGGCACGCTTGAGAAAGCCGGTGTAGAGCACCGCATAACCGAGCAAGGAAGCCAGCGTCAGCCAGGCGGTGAGGGCGTTGGTAAACTCCAGCAGCAAGGCCATGCCCGACAGCGCCAGGGCCAGGGCGAACAACAGCGCCGGCAGTGGCTCGACCCGGCCCTGGGCCAAGGGCCGCTTTTGGGTGCGGGCCATCAGCGCATCAATGCGCCGATCCACCACATGGTTGACCACCGCCGCGCTGCCAGCACACAGGCCAATCCCCAGGTTGCCGAACAGCAACACCCTCCAGTCCACGCCCGCGCGGGTGGCGAGGAACATGCCTGCCAGCGAGGTGATCAGCATCAGCACCACCACCTTGGGCTTGGTCAGCTCCAGGTAATCGCGCCAGCTGGCTCGCCGTGCACTCAGAAGCGTCGCCACGAATCGTTCCTCATGTGATGGGAAATGCCCACACCGGTCACGGGCCGCAAGCGCCAGCCGTGGCCTACACCCACGCGCACCTTGTCGACTACGCGAATGCGGTAGTTCACCAGCACCATGCTCAGCAGCAACAGCGCGCCACCCGCGTTGTGCGCCACCGCGACAGCCAACGGCAGGTGGAACAGTACGTTGCTGATGCCCAGGCCGACTTGCAGGGCCAGCGCCAGCAGTACCAGCCGTGCCAAGCCGGGCAGGCCACAGCGATGCAGCTTCCAGCTGAGCATCAGCAGCACGCAAATCACCAGCAGCGCACCCAGGCGGTGGCTGATGTGGATAGCGGTGCGCGCATCACTGTCCAGTTGCCCACCCAGGTAATTGGGGCCGACGTGCTGGGTCAGGTGGAAGCCGTTGCTGAAGTCCGCCGCCGGCCACCACTGGCCGTGGCAAGTGGGCAGGTCGATGCAGGCGACGGCCGCATAGTTGGCACTGACCCATCCGCCCAGGGCGATCTGGCCGATCACCACCAGCAGGGCCAACGCAGCGATGCGGCGCAAGCTCAACGGCAACTTGGGCAATGGCGCAAACGCCCGGGATAGGCGCAGGGATAACAGGAACAGCAGGCTCAACGTGGTGAAGCCGCCGAGCAAGTGCGCGGTGACCACCTGTGGCCACAGCTTCAGGGTAACCGTCCACATGCCGAAGGCCGCCTGTGCCAGCACCACGCCCAGCAACAGCACAGGCAGACGATAAGGCTGACCGTCGCGGGCATGCCGGCGCACCGCCTGGAAGGCCAGCAGGGCGATTACCATGGCCAACGTGCCGGCGAAGTAGCGATGGACCATCTCGGCCCAGCCCTTGGCCTCTTCCACCGGGTGATCCGGGAAGTGCAGCTCGGCATGGGCAAGTTGGGCTTCGCTCTTGGGCACGCTGATGAATCCGTAGCAACCCGGCCAGTCGGGGCAACCGAGGCCAGCGTGGGTCAGGCGGGTATAGGCACCCAGCAGCACGACCAGCAATGCCAGCAGGGTGGCGAACACAGCTAAGCGGAATCCGGGTCTGGCCATGGCAGGCTCCTAGCCGATGTTGGACAGCTTGAGCAGGTGGCGCAGGTCGTCCAGCACATGCTTGCCGTTGACCTTGCCGTCATAGCGCAGCACCAGGTTGCCGTGGGGGTCGACGATCCAGAGTTGCGGGCCGGGCTCACCGATCTTCTGCAAGTAGCGTGGTGCGTCCAGCGGGTAGCGTTGCAGTTGCGGGTACTCGCGGCCCAGCAGCGCCTGGTAGTCAGCGCTTAGCGGTTGGGCAGCGGCCAGCGCATGGCTGGCGCGGCTGGCATCGCGGCCCAGGCCGACCTGGATCTGCCGGGCCAGGTACACCAGGCGCTGGCAGTCCTCGGCGCAGGCCTCGGGCGCGCTGACCAGCAGCTGCCAGCGCTGGTCTTCACCCGCCACGCCGATATCCGCACGGGTCTCACCATTGCCGATCATGGCGCCGTGGTAGCTGCGGCCTTCCGGCACCCAGAAGTTGAGCTTGTACATGCTGGTGGCCAGAATCATCGGCCCAAGCACCACCAGCAGGATCAGCAACAGCTGCAAACGCCCGCGGGCTCTGGGTTTGCTACGTTCAGGCACGTCCAGCGGAGTGGCGGTGGCCATGGCGTTTCTCCTTGTTTTGGTGCCAGCCGAAGTAGAGGTAGAGCAGAACCAGCGCGGTCGCCAGGGCAAACCACTGCACGGCGTACCCGAGGTGTTTTTCCGGGCCCATGGCCACGACCGGCCAGTCCAGGCGGTAGGTTGCCGGGCCGGGCTCCAGGCGCAGTTCGTGGGCATAACCTTCACGACCGAACTGCGGCCATAGCTGAGCGGCGTCGATGGCGGTCAGCAGGTGCGGCCATTGGCCGCCGACTGGGTCCGGGTGCAACTGGAAAGTGTTGCCGGGTGCCACATACACCGAGGCGTCGAGGGCCAAGGCCTGGGCAGGGGTATCGAAGTGCACCGGTACGCGGCGGTCTGGCCATGGCAGCCAGCCGCGATTGACCAGCAGCCACAGGCCGCTGGCCTGGTCGTGGAAGGGTTGCAGCAATTCAACGCCGGCCTGACCGTCACGCAGGCGGTTGTCCAGCAGCACGCTGTGCTCGGCGTCGAAGCGGCCATACAGGTGCACGCGGCGGAAGGCGTTGTCTTCGTTGCCATTCAGCTGGCTGGTCGCCAGCGGCGCTTCGATACGTCGCTCGGCGTAGCTGGCCAGCAATGCGCGCTTTACCTCGGCCCGGCCGAGTTGCCAGCAGCCAAGCGCGATCAGCCCCGGTAGCAGTGCAAGCACCACCAAGGTGGGTACCCAGCCTGGGCGAAACGGCCTCACGGGCGCCTCGCTATACTTATCCACATCACCGCATCCCCCCGGAGTAGCGCCATGCTCAAGGCCGCGATTGTCCTGATGCTGATGGCCACGATTGCCAGCCTGTTCAGTGGCCTGGTGTTCCTGGTCAAAGACGATGAAAACTCGACCCGCCTGCTGAAAGCGCTGACTGTGCGGGTGACCCTGGCGGCGCTGACCATAGGGCTGGTCGCCTGGGGCTTCATCAGTGGTCAGCTCGTCTCCCACGCCCCTTTCTGAAGTTTTCACCTGACCCTGTGGGAGCGGGCATGCCCGCGAATGCGATGTTGAATGTGCCGACGCATTCGCGGGCGCGCCCGCTCCCACAGGGTTCTCTGTCTGCCTTCAAAGCACATACACAAAGATGAACAACCCCACCCAAACCACATCAACGAAGTGCCAGTACCAACTGGCTGCCTCGAAGCCGAAGTGTTTCTCCGGGTTGAAGTGCCCCCGCAAAATTCGCACGAACATCACGATCAGGATGATCGTGCCCAAGGTCACGTGGGCACCGTGGAAGCCGGTGAGCATGAAGAACGTCGCACCATAGATCCCCGACCCCAGCGTCAGCCCCAGCTTGGTGTAGGCCTCGTGGTACTCGAAAGCCTGAAGCGCAATAAAACTGAGGCCCAGCAGGATGGTCAGCGCCATCCAGAACTTAAGCGGCCCTCGGTGATCACGACGCAACGCATGGTGGGCGATGGTGATGGTCACACTGGAGCTCACCAGCAAAATGGTGTTGATCAGCGGCAGGTGCCACGGGTCGATCACTTCCTTGGGCGGCGGGAACAGTTTCGGGTCCGGTGTGTGCAGCAGCGGCCAGGTGAATTCGAAGGTTGGCCACAGCATGTGCGCAACCCCTTTGGCCCCTTCACCGCCCAGCCAAGGCCCGGCCAGCACGCGCACATAGAACAGCGCACCGAAGAAGGCCAGGAAGAACATCACCTCGGAAAAGATGAACCAGCTCATGCCCCAGCGGAACGAGCGGTCCAGTTGCGGGCTGTACAACCCCGCACGGCTCTCTTTCACCACGGCACCGAACCAGCCAAACAGCATGTAGGCCAGGAACAACGCACCAATGAAGAAAATCAGCGGCCCGTGCGAATCCGGGTGCCCAGCCTTCATGTCATTGAACCAGGTGCCCAGGCCAAATACCGTGATGAACATGCCGATGGTGGCAATGATCGGCCACTTGCTCTGCGCCGGAACGTAGTAGTGCTGATGACTTGCCATTGCTGTTCTCCTTCCCTTAACGGGCGCCCTGGACGTCCTGGGCCGCAACATGAGCGACCGGCGGGTGGCGAGCGGTGATGTCGAACAAGGTGTAGGCCAGTGTCAGGTGCTTCACGCTGGCCGGCAGGTCGCGGTCGACAATGAAGCGCACCGGCATCTCGATGCGTTCGCCGGGCTGCAGCACCTGCTGGGTAAAGCAGAAGCACTCGGTCTTGTGGAAGTACGCCGCGGCCTCGGCCGGGGTGATGCTGGGTATCGCTTGCGCACTCATCGGCCGGTCGGTCGGGTTGTGGGCAATGAAGATCATCTGGTTCACCGCCCCCGGGTTGACCTCCAGTTGGTCAGCCGTGGAATAGAAGTCCCAGACCATGTCGCTGGCATTGGTCGACATGAACTGCACCCGCACCGAGCGCGACGGGTCGCTGACCTGGCTGCCCTCGTATTGCCCGCCGGTCTTGCCGTTGATGCCAAACGCCTTGCACATCACGTCGTAGATCGGCACCAGGGCAAAGCCGAAGGCGAACATCACCACCGTCAGCATCAGCAGGCGCGTTACCAGGCGTTTCAGCGACAGGCCTTTCATGGCGGGTTCCCTATTTCACTTCCGGTGGCGTCTGGAAGGTGTGGTAAGGCGCAGGCGAGGGGATCGACCACTCCAGGCCCTCGGCGCCATCCCAAGGCTTGGCCGGTGCCGGTGCCCCACCGCGGATGCACTTGATGACGATAAACAGGAAGAAGATCTGCGTTGCACCAAACATGAAGGCACCGATCGACGACACCATGTTGAAGTCGGCGAACTGCAGGTTGTAGTCAGGGATGCGGCGCGGCATGCCTGCCAGGCCCACGAAGTGCATGGGGAAGAAGGCCATGTTCATGCCGATGAACGACAGCCAGAAGTGCAGCTTGCCAAGGGTTTCGTCGTACATGTGGCCGGTCCATTTCGGCAGCCAGTAGTAGGCCGAGGCAAAGATGCCGAAAATCGCCCCGGGCACCAGCACGTAGTGGAAGTGCGCCACCACGAAGTAGGTGTCGTGGTACTGGAAGTCCGCCGGGGCGATGGCCAGCATCAACCCGGAGAAGCCGCCGATGGTGAACAGGATGACGAAGGCAATGGCGAACAGCATCGGCGTTTCAAAGGTAAGCGAGCCTTCCCACATGGTGCTGACCCAGTTGAACACCTTCACCCCGGTGGGCACGGCAATCAGCATGGTGGCGTACATGAAGAACAACTCACCCACCACCGGGATGCCGACCACGAACATGTGGTGAGCCCAGACAATGAACGACAGGAAGGCAATTGCGCCGGTGGCGTACACCATCGAGGTGTAGCCGAACAGCGGCTTGCGCGAGAACGCCGGGATGATCGAGCTGACCGCGCCGAACGCCGGCAGGATCATGATGTACACCTCGGGGTGGCCGAAGAACCAGAACACATGCTGGAACAGCACCGGGTCACCGCCGCCAGCGGCACTGAAGAAGCTGGTGCCGAAATGGATATCCATCAGCATCATGGTCACCACGCCCGCCAGCACCGGCATTACTGCAATCAAAAGGAACGCGGTAATCAGCCAGGTCCAGACGAACAGTGGCATTTTCATCAGGGTCATGCCCGGTGCGCGCAGGTTGAGGATGGTGGCGATCACGTTGATCGCGCCCATGATCGAGCTGATGCCCATCAGGTGGATGGCGAAGATGAAGAAGGTGACACTGGCCGGGGCGTAGGTGGTGGACAGCGGGGCGTAGAAGGTCCAGCCGAAGTTGGGGCCACCGCCAGGGCTGAACAAGGTCGAGACCAGCAGCAGGAACGCCGCAGGCAGCAACCAGAAGCTGAAGTTGTTCATGCGCGGCAGGGCCATGTCGGGCGCGCCGATCATCAGCGGGATCATCCAGTTGGCCAGGCCGACGAAGGCCGGCATCACCGCGCCAAACACCATGATCAGGCCGTGCATGGTGGTCATCTGGTTGAAGAACGCCGGCTCCACGATCTGTAGCCCTGGCTGGAACAACTCGGCGCGGATCACCATGGCGAACGAGCCGCCGAGCAGGAACATGATGAAGGCGAACCACAGGTACATCGTGCCGATGTCTTTATGGTTGGTGGTCAGCACCCAGCGCATCAGGCCCTTGGCCGGGCCGTGGGCGTGCTCATGGCCGTGGGCGTGGTCGTCGATCACTGTGCTCATGTCCTGTCTCCTGCAATCCATTGATTGCCGCGAGTAACCCGGCTCACTTGGCTTCTGCCTGCTTCAGCGCCAGCACGTCCTTCGGCGTGACCATGTCGCCCTTGTTGTTGCCCCAGGCATTGCGCTCGTAGGTGACCACAGCAGCGATGTCGACTTCCGACAGCTGCTTGCCAAAGGCGGCCATGGCGGTGCCGGGCTTGCCGTGGTAGACGATGCTCAGGTGGCCCTCTTTCGGCCCGGTGGCGATCTTCGAGCCCTTGAGCGCCGGGAACATCGGCGGCAGGCCCTGGCCTTCGGCCTGGTGACAGGCCACACAGGTGGTGTGGTAAATCTTGTCGCCACGTTCCACCAGCTCTTCCAGGGTCCATTCCTTGCTGGTCAGTTCCTTGAGCTTGGCGGCCTCAGCCTTGCGTTCGCCGAGCCAGGTGTCGTAGTCGGCCTTGGATTTCACCTCGACCACCACCGGCATGAAGCCATGGTCCTTGCCGCACAACTCGGTGCACTGGCCGCGGTAGATGCCGGGCTTCTCGATACGGGTCCAGGCTTCGTTGACGAAGCCGGGGATGGCGTCGCGCTTGACCGCGAAGGCCGGCACCCACCAGGAGTGGATGACGTCGGCGGCGGTTACCAGAAAACGCACCTTGGCGCCCACCGGCAGCACCAGCGGCTGATCGACTTCCAGCAGGTAGTGCTCGTCCTTGGGGGCCTTGTTGTGGATCTGATCGGCGGGGGTGGCCAGGTTGCTGAAGAACTCCACGTCCTGGCCCAAGTACTTGTAGTGCCACTTCCACTGGTAGCCGGTGACCTGGATATCGATGTCCGACTCGCTGGCGTCGTAGATATCGATCAGGGTCTTGGTGGCCGGGATGGCCATGACCACCAGGATCAGGAAAGGCACCACCGTCCAGAGGATCTCCACCCAGGTATGCTCGTGGAAATGCGCGGCCTGCTGGCCGGTGGAACGGCGGTGGATGACCATCGACCAGAACATCGCGCCAAACACGACGATGCCAATGATCACGCATATCCAGAAGATGGTCATGTGCAGGTCGAAGACGGCGTTGGAGACTTCCGTCGCCCCCGGGTGCATGTTCACGGTCCAGGCGGCGTTCGCCTGACCAAAAACCGACCACAACAGGAGGCCCATCCAGACATGTGGATGTCGCATCATTGCGGGTTCCCCTTCTAATTCTTGTTGTCCCGGAGGCGTGGCCTGCGGCAAGAGGGAACGGCGGTCAAGACTGCCTGGCTTCGACGACCGAGCCCCTGCAAAAGCAGTCGGGCCTCATCAACGAATCACGTTCACCGGGAGTATAGTCAGCGACCAATGGCACGCAATGAAGGCAGTGAAATGAACTTCACGAAATGGCCAGATGCCCTGGAAACCGCAGGCTTGAGAGCTCACGGCCAGATAATGGCACCTCGATATGCCCGAGAGCGCACACGTTTGCGCGGCTTATAACAAATGCGTCTTAGGTATTCTGTATACCGAGCTAATTTAGTGTCTTCCGTTTGAAACGTAATGTCCCTGGAGTTGTCATGAACATCGCTGCTGTACGCGAGCAGGTAAGCCAAGCCCATCAACATGAAGGCCAGACCGGCCAATTGAAACAGCGTCTCGAGCTGCAACTGCCCCACCTGCACCCCTCGATCCAACTGCCTGAGCAGGACGCCCAGGGTACTTTGGCGCGCTTCGTCAGCGCCTACATCGACCAGGTTCCGGAACTGCTGGAAGCCGCACACGCGGTTGCCCGCGAGGCCGGGATCGAGTCGCAGATCAAACCTGTATTGAAAATTGCCGAGGCTTACTTCCTGCAGCCACCCGAAGTCATGAACGGGCATGTGGGGCTGGACTGCCTGCTGGATGAGGCGTACCTGGCGCACCGCCTGGTGGAAGAGGTGAATGACTTGTACATCCGCCATTTCCAGCAGCCGCTGATCCCGGTCGACACCACTGTTGCCAACCTGATTGCCCACCAGTTGATTGGCGAAGAATTTGCCAACCAGCTGGATGAAGTGGTGCACCACTCGGTGGATGAGATGCTCAATGACGCAAGCTTTGCGGTGGAGTCGGTGGAAGCCTACCGCGAGAAGCTGAGTAGCCCGGCAACCGGTGAGGCGTGGAAGCGCTGGCCGTGCCTGTCGCGTCAGCTGGGTGTCGAGCTGGGTCAACCGGCCTGATACTCCTGCTCCGGCCTCTTCGCGGGCACGCCCGCTCCCACAAGGACCGCACAGCATCTGAGTTGTGTGCGGTCCCTGTGGGAGCGGGCGAGCCCGCGAAGAGGCCAGTTCAGGCAATACAAAACTTAAGCTTCAGGCCCCAACCCCCGCCGTAGTCCGCAACCGCCCCTCGATCCGCCGCTTCAACCGCCGCTGCTCGATCAACAACCGCGACCCGTTTGCAGCATTACTTCGGTGCCAGTCCTCCAGCAACTCAAGGCACGAGTGGTCGATGTAACTCAGGTTACCCAGCGGCACATGCAACGTGGTCCCCGCCGGTACGGTGTCCAGCACCTGGGTCAGCGCCGGCACCTTCAGGAACGTCGCCGCACCACTCAGCCGCAACTCCATATGCCCAGCCTTCTCCAGGCCCACCAGGTTGATCTTCAGCCGCGCCGCCTTGAACGCCAGCTTCAGCAAGGTCAGGGCAAAGCCCAGCAGCACGCCAGTCAGCAGGTCGGTAAAGATGATCGCCAGCGCTGTCGCCGCGTAGGTAAACATCGGCATGCGGCCATAACGGCCCAGCCCGCGAAACGCCTTGAAGTCGACCAGCTTGACCCCGGTGAACACCAGCACACCCGCCAGGCTCGCCACCGGAATCTGCTGCAGCACGCTGCTCAACGCCACCACGAACGCGAGCAGCCATAGGCCATGGAAGATCGCCGACGCGCGGGTTTGCGCGCCCGCCTGCACATTCGCCGAGCTGCGCACGATCACCCCGGTCATTGGCAATGCACCCAACACGCCGCATAGCATGTTGCCGATGCCTTGGGCCGACAGCTCACGGTCGAAGTCCGAGCGCTGGCCGCTGTGCATGCGGTCTACCGCCGCGGCCGACAACAAGGTTTCCGCACTGGCGATGAAAGCCAGGGCGAAGGCGGCGACCAGCAGGGTAGGGTCGGCCAGTTGCATCAGGTCATCCGGGCGAATCCAGTCGATGGCCTCGGACAGGTCTGCCGGCACTTGCACCCGGTTTACCGGCAAGGCCAGCCACATGCTGATCGCGGTCATGGCTGCTACACCCAGCAAGGCACCAGGGACAAACCTCAGCCGCTGCGGCCGCAAGCGCTCCCAACCCCACATGATGGCAATGGTGCCCAGGCCCAGCGCACCGGCCATCCAGCCGGAGCCTGTGCTTTCCTGTGGCAGGGCTGCGGCAACGGTGGAGGGGAATTCCAGCAAGTTCTGCAACCCGGAAGGCTGCGGCGCCGTATCGAACATCACATGCACCTGCGACAGCACGATCAGCACGCCGATGCCCGCCAGCATGCCATACACCACCGCTGGCGCAGTGACGCGGAACCAGCACCCCAGGCGCAGGCGCCCGGCCAGCAACTGCAAAAGCCCCGCCAGCAGCAAGATCGGCCCGAGCATGGCCATGCCATGCTGGCGCACCAACTCGAACACCAGTACCGCCAGGCCGGCAGCGGGGCCGCTGACCTGTAGCGGCGAACCGGCAAGCAAACCCACCACAATGCCGCCGATAATGCCGGTGATCAGGCCCTTCGCCGGCGGCATGCCCGAGGCAATCGCGATACCCATGCACAACGGCAGGGCCACCAGAAAGACCACCACCGACGCCAGTAACTCGCGCGGCAGGGCCGCTTTCAACTGTGTAATGTTCACCGTGTTTCTCCTTTCTTAGTCGCACGGCCATTCCCCTGGCCGTGGGCACGTTTGCCCCTGACAAACGCGCAGGCGCGGGCCGCCAGCAGGCGTGCCGGCAAGGCAGTCAGGGAATTCAAGGCAGCAGAAGGCCGCGCCACACCCCTACAGGGTGCAGCCGGCTATCAAGGTTCTAGCGGTGGATGGGTCGCTTAGTAGCGGCCTCTCGGGGTGGCGCAGGGGACTGGCTCGCCAGCAGCCAAAGGCATGAAGCTGTCGCTGGCGGCGTCGTAGGCTTCGATTTTGCTGGTCTCGATGTCGTACACCCAACCATGGATGAACAGTTCGCCAGCGGCCAGGCGCGAGGCCACCGAAGGGTGGGTGCGCAGGTGGTGCAGCTGGGCGATGACGTTTTCCTTGGTCAGCACCTGCATCGTTTCGTGTTCGCTGCCGCACGAGCAGTTGTTCTCGACAACGGTGCGGGCCACTTCGGCGTGGCGCAGCCAGGCACCGACGGTCGGCATCTTGTCCAGCGAATGCGGGTTGAGCACCGCGCGCATCGCGCCACAGTCGGAGTGGCCGCAGATGATGATGTGGTGCACTTTCAGTGCCAGTACAGCGTACTCGATGGCGCTGGAGACGCCGCCGTTCATCTGGCCGTATGGCGGTACCACGTTACCTACGTTACGGGTTACGAACAGGTCGCCTGGCGAGCTCTGGGTGATCAGCTCGGGGACGATACGCGAGTCGGCGCAGGTGATGAACATGGCGCGCGGTGTTTGCGCAGTGGCGAGCTTCTTGAACAGCTCTTGCTGATCGGGGAAGACGTCATGGTGAAAGCGCAGAAAGCCATCGACAATGTGCTTCAGGGCGGCATCGGCGCTCTCCGCGGGGACCTGCGGAACGACCTTGGATGGGTCCTTGACGGGCATGATTCATCCTCTTGACGGTGTGTAGGTAAATCCATTTTACCGGTGAAAGATTCTGGCTATGCAGGGATTTAGATGACACGCACGGGCCATAGATCACAGTCGGTGTGGACTGATTTCCTACGCTAGCGGGGAAAACTTAACTGAAACTTAATTCGAAGGCTCTAGAACGGGTGTTCCAGATGTAAAAGGCGGGAAATGGATAATAGCAAAAAAACATCAGCTGCCAATATGTATTAGCGAAATTATCAACTCGGATTAGTTGCACTCAGGGGTGGCAATAGGCCCTCACCTTGTAGCCTGAGACCTGCACAGTCCCTGTGGGAGCGGGCATGCCCGCGAAGAGAGCAACTCGGTGTATGGCACCGGCTGCGCCGGTGTTCGCGGGCACGCCCGCTCCCACAGGGGCATGTCAAAACAACGCCATCTGCCCGCCGGGCGGGCAGAACGCCGAGCAGTCCAGCGCCTGCGCTTCCCGCCCTTCAAAGTCCAGGCGCTTCATGGCTTTGGCAAAACGCTGCGCCAGCAAATCGGCAAACACCCCTTCACCGCGCATCCGCGCACCAAAGCGGCTGTCATACAACTCACCCCCGCGGCTTTGGCGGATCAGGCTCAACACATGCGTCGCCCGTTGAGGGTAGTGGTCTTGCAGCCACTGCTCGAACAGCGGCGCCACCTCCAGGGGCAGGCGCAGCATCATGTAAGCCGCGCTCTGTGCACCCGCATCCTTGGCAGCCTCCAGCAGGCGCTCCAGTTCGCTGTCGTTGACCATCGGGATCATCGGTGAACACAAGACGCCCACGGGCACACCTGCCTCACGCAACACCCGGATCGCCCGCAAACGGGCCTTGGGCGAAGCCGCACGTGGTTCCAGCACTCGCTTCAGGTCGTCGTCCAGTGTGGTCAGGCTGATCATCACCCGCGCCAGCCGCTGCCGGGCCATCTCAGCCAGCAGGTCAAGGTCGCGCAGCACCAGTGCACCCTTGGTGACGATGGTCACCGGGTGTCGAAACCGCAGCAACACTTCTAGCAGGCGCCGGGTCAGCAACTGCTCGCGCTCGATCGGCTGGTAGGGGTCGGTGTTAGAGCCCAAATTGATTGGCGCGCACACGTAGCCAGGTTTGCTCAACTGCTGCGCCAGCACCTCGGCGGCGTTGGTCTTGGCAATCAGCTTGGTCTCGAAATCCAGGCCGGGTGAAAGGTCCCAATAAGCGTGGGAGGGCCGGGCATAGCAGTAAATACAGCCATGCTCGCAGCCGCGGTAAGGGTTGATGGAGCGATCGAAGGGCAGATCAGGTGAGGTGTTGCGGCTGATTACCGTCTTGGCCGTCTCGATCCGTACCTCGGTGCCTTGGGTTTGAGGCACTTCCTGGTACCAGCCGTCGTCCTCCACCACAGAATGGCTGGGGGCAAAGCGATTGTGCGGATTGTTCGCTGTTCCACGGCCTTTTAACGGTGCTGGAGAAATCATGACCCACCCCCGGATACTGTTGTTATATACAGTATCGTGTGCATCGCAATCTTTCCAGCACCTCCGGTCAGCGCGGCGTCATTTCAGCCCATGCCAGCGCAGGTAGGGTTCCTGGCTCGCTGGCCTGCCAAGAAATGCTTCGATGCTTTTGCGCAGTGGGCGGGATGCTCCGGGGGCGAACAGCGTCTCCTGAAGTGCCCGGCCTGCAGCCCGGTCAAGCAAGCCTTCAGACTCGAAGCGGGTGAACAGGTCGAAGGCGTACACATCGGACCACAGGTAAGCATAGTAGCCCGCATCATAGCCCCCCACCAGGTAGTCGAAGGCATGCGCCGGGTGTTCGTAGTCGTGCACAGGCCAATAACCACAGCGCTCACGGGCTTCATTCAAGCGCTGCTCCAACGACCGGCCATCATCAGGCGTGCCGTGCAGATCCAGGTCGAACAGCGCCAGGCTC
The DNA here is from genome assembly GCF_042956345.1 of Pseudomonas sp. NPDC008258. Classification (NCBI taxonomy): domain Bacteria; kingdom Pseudomonadati; phylum Pseudomonadota; class Gammaproteobacteria; order Pseudomonadales; family Pseudomonadaceae; genus Pseudomonas; species Pseudomonas sp. NPDC008258. The sequence goes on along the minus strand of NZ_JBIBGE010000018.1, from coordinate 59,401 downwards.
AGCTTGCGCGCGATTTCCTCCACGCCCAGTTGGCGCAAGTCATCCAGGCATAGTTTGGCCGAATGCCGGGTGAGCAGGCTGCCATCGCGCAGGGGCGAAGAAATCGACACAAGGTAATCTGCATCCCAGACCCAGCGCTCGAACAGCTTGCCAAACAGCTCCACACCATCGCTACCCAGTTCGGTAATACTGGACATTACATGGGTGGTGGTGCGTACCAGCAAATGGTGCAAGGCATGGCCAAACTCATGGAAAAGCTTGCGCAGCGACTGGTGATCCAGCAATGGCTGACCATCAGCCAGTGTTTGCGGCAGATCACAGTAGACCACCACCGACGCTGCCTGGTAGATCCCCTCTGCATCCACCCGGCGGTTGCGTATGTACGTGGTGAACACCGAGTCTGGCTGCTTACCGGGATGCTGCATGGCGTCCAGGTACAGGAAACCTATGAACGCATGATCCTGCCATACCTCGAAAGCTTGCACGCTGTCGTGCCAGGTCCCCAGCGGCTTGGCCACCAGAGCTACGCCCAGGAGCTGCTCCGCCAGCTGCTGTAAAGCAGTGATGACAGCATTCAGCGGAAAGTATTCGCGCAAGCTTTCGGTGGCCCGGCCGCTGCGCGCCGAGGCCTGCAGGTAAAGCATATCCCAGGGCTGGAGATCCCCCAGCCCATCGGCAGTGCTCTGGCGCTGCAAATCCGCACGCCACTGCAACATCACCGGCCGCACGTGGCCGGCCAGGTTGTGTAGAAAACTGCGCACCTGGGCAACCGACCCCGCACTCTTGCGCTGAAAGCTCAATTCCAGGTGGCTGGCATAACCAAGCAGTCGGGCTTTTTCCCCAAGCAGCCGGGCCAATTGCTCCAGGTAGGTGCGGTTATCCAGTCGAGGCTCCGGGCTGACGCCGCGAGCGTGATACGCACGGTACGCCCGCTCGCGCAATGCGCGGTTGTCGGCATGCTTGAGCACTGCTTCGGTAGCCACGCTTTCGCAGGCTATCAGCCAGCCCTGCTCACCTTCTTCCTCAGCCCTGGCGGCCAATTCATCGCGAACCCGTTGCGCGATACCGCCAAGCTCGGCCTCATCGGTAATCACAAACCCCGGCCGGTTGATATTGGCGCGAAACGCCTGGCGTGCATCGCCGATCAGCGCCTGAAGTTTTGTGAGCCGTGCCTTGCCCGTGCTGTCGAGCAATGCCCCGCAGGAAGCGAATTTGTCGAGATGCCACCGCAAGACTGCGCGCTTTCCGGCATCCAGATGCTTGCCAACTTCGCTTTTGGCCAAGCGCTCGTACAAATGCTGCAGCGTGCTGTTGATCAGCTTCTGCTCCAACTGCGCCATGGCCTGGCCATAGAACCCAATGATCGCGTTGGCCCAGTCCACGCCCCGGCCTATCAACGGTGTGCTTGCAAAAAAAACCGCCAGCAGTTGGCTGTCCAGCTCATCAACCGCCAGCACCAGTTCATCCCAGGTAGGCATGGCCTGCTGCCCGGCAACGATTCGCTCGATACCTTGCGCATGCTGCAGCAGCACGTGGTCGAACGCAGCCGCCATGTTTTCGAGGGTGATTGCCGGGTAATCGACTGGGGTATGGCTGTTTTGCAGAAGCGGGTTGCCCATGGTGAAACACCTTGCTCGCAGGAAGAGCAGGTGAGCGTGCACGGCCATTGGGCGGAGGGTGGCCTGACTATCTACCACCCGGGCATGGCGCCCGGGCGGCACAACAGACTTACTCGGTCGGTTTCTTCAGCTTCGGGTTGGGGAAGAACTGCACCGTCTGCACCTTGGCCGGCGCGGCTTTGGGCGCAAGGTGGTTAACCCGCGTACCCAGCTCTTTAGGCACCGACAGGCCCTGTTCGTTGAGGGTGTCGGTAAAGCCGCAGGCCACGCACTCGCGGTGCGGTACGCCGTCCTCGTTCCACATCATCAGCTTGTCGGGTTCACTGCATGCCGGGCATACCGCCCCGGCAATGAAGCGCTTCTTGGTCTTGTTCACGGCTACCTCGCTCATGCTGCGGCGTCTTCGGTGAGGCCGCTGTGGCGCAGCAACGCATCGATGGAAGGCTCACGCCCACGGAAGTCGACAAACAGCTCCATGGGTTCACGCGAGCCGCCACGGGCCAGGATCGCCTCACGGAACGCGCGGCCGGTTTCGGCATTGAGCACACCTTCTTCCTCAAAGCGCGAGAAGGCGTCTGCCGACAGCACTTCGGCCCACTTGTAGCTGTAGTAGCCCGCTGCGTAACCGCCCGCAAAAATGTGCGCAAAGCTGTTAGGGAAGCGGTTATAGGCCGGTGGGCGCATGACCGACACTTCGTCACGCACCCCTTCAAGCACTTGCAGCACGCTGCGGCCATCGCCATGGGTGGCATGCAGTTCGAAGTCGAACAGCGAGAACTCCAGCTGGCGCACCATCATCATGCCCGACTGGAAGTTCTTTGCCGCCAGCATCTTGTCCAGCAGGTCCTGGGGCAGGGGAGCACCGGTTTCGTAATGGCCGGAGATCAGCGCCAGGCCTTCCGGCTCCCAGCACCAGTTTTCCATGAACTGGCTCGGCAACTCGACCGCATCCCACGCCACGCCGTTGATACCGGATACACCGGCATGCTCGATGCGGGTCAGCATGTGGTGCAAGCCGTGGCCAAACTCGTGGAACAGGGTGGTGACTTCATCGTGGGTCAGCAGCGCCGGCTTGCCGGGTGAGGCCGGGGTGAAATTGCACACCAGGTTGGCCACCGGGCTTTGCAGTTGGCCGGCAGCAGTGCGGCGGCGGTCGCGGGCGCCGTCCATCCAGGCACCGCCGCGCTTGTTGGCGCGGGCGTAAAGGTCGAAGAAGAAGCGGCCGACGTGCTGGCCGTTTTCCTTGATCTCGAACAGGCGTACATCCGGGTGCCAGCTGTCGAAGCCATTGAGCTCGGCGATTTCGATGCCGTACAGGCGCTGCACGATGCTGAACAGGCCACCCAGCACCTTGTCGATCGGGAAGTAGGCGCGCAGGGCTTCCTGCGACACGCTGTACCGCTGCTCGCGCAGCTTCTCGCCAAAGTACCCGGCGTCCCAGCTGGCCAGCTCAGGGCAGCCTTGCTCGGCGGCGTAGGCCTTCAGCTGCTCCAGGTCCTGGGCGGCAAACGGCTTGGAACGTTTGGCCAGGTCACGCAGGAAGCTCAACACCTGGTCGCTGGACTCGGCCATCTTGGTGGCCAGGCTCAGCTCGGCGTAGTTCTTGTAGCCCAGCAGTTCGGCCAGCTCCTGGCGCAGGCCAAGTATTTCCTGCATCACCGGGCCGTTGTCGTTCTGGCCGGCGTTCGGGCCCTGGTCCGAGGCGCGAGTGCAGTAGGCGGCGTACAGCTCTTCGCGCAGGGCGCGGTCGCTGGCGTAGGTCATGACCGCGTAGTAGCTGGGGAACTCCAGTGTGATCAGCCAACCGTCGAGGCCTTTGGCCTGCGCAGCGGCAGCCATCTGCGCTTTGGCCGAGTCGGTCAGGCCGGCCAGCGCGGCTTCGTCGGTAACGTGCTTGGTCCAGGCCTGGGTGGCGTCGAGCAACTGGTTGGAGAAGCGGCTGCCCAGCTCACTGAGCTTGCTTTGCACTTCGGCGTAGCGCTGCTGCTTGTCTGCCGACAGGTCGATACCCGACAGGCGGAAGTCACGCAGCGCATGCTCCAGAATAGTCTTTTGCGCCACGTCGAAACCGGCGGCTTCAGGGCTGTTGATCAAAGCCTGGTAGGCATCGAACAGCGCACGGTTCTGGCCCAGTTCGGTAGAGTAGGCGCTCAACGCCGGCAGGCACGACTCGTAGGCCTCGCGCAGTTCTGCGCTGTTGCACACCGCATTCAGGTGGCTGACCGGGCTCCAGGCAGCGCCCAGGCGGTCGTTCAGTTCGTCCATGGCCAGCACCAGGCCAGCCCAGGTAGGGGCCTTGCCCTGCTTGTAGAGGATCTCGGCAATGGCTTTACGGTTGTCGGCCAGGATCGCTTCGATCGCCGGCAACACGTGTTCGGCACGGATTTGCGAGAAGGGCGGCAGATCGTGGGATTGCAGAAGCGGGTTGTTCGCAGTCACGGTTTGGATACCTTGGCAGAAGAAACACTGCCCCATCTTAATTACAATCGACGCCGACCGCAGCAGGCAGCCTGCCTATCGGCACAGATGAGAGACGCTATCATGGCCATCCGAAGCTTCCAGCAACACACTCCGAAAGTTGGACTACGTGCCTTCGTCGACCGTTCGGCGGTGGTGCTGGGCGACGTGGAGATCGGTGAAGACAGCTCGATCTGGCCCATGACCGTGGTGCGCGGCGACATGCACCGCATCCGCATCGGTGCGCGCACCAGCGTGCAGGACGCCAGCGTGCTGCACATCACCCACGCCGGCCCGTTCAACCCGGACGGTTTCCCGCTGATCATCGGTGACGAGGTGACCATCGGCCACAAAGTGATGCTGCATGGCTGCACGCTGGGTAACCGCATTCTGGTCGGCATGGGCAGCACCATCATGGATGGCGCCATCGTCGAGGACGAAGTGATCATCGGTGCCGGCAGCCTGGTACCACCGGGCAAGCGCCTGGTCAGTGGTTACCTGTACATGGGCAGCCCGGTGAAACAGGCCCGGCTGCTGAACGACAAGGAGCGCGCGTTCTTCTCCTACAGCGCCGGCAACTACGTGAAGCTCAAGGACCAGCATCTGGCCGAAGGCTACGACCAACCTGAATGACCGCATTCGCGGGCACGCCCGCTCCCACAGGGATAGCACAAGGCCTGAGGCCGGCGCTGTACCTGTGGGAGCGGGCGAGCCCGCGAAGAAGGCCACAAAGCACTCAAGTGGACCCCGTACATGCACCAGCAAAACATCCTGTTCGACCTCGACGGCACCCTGACCGACCCGCGCCTGGGCATTACCCGCTCGATCCAGTACGCCCTGGCCAAGCTGGGCATCGACGAGCCGGACCTGGCCCGCCTCGAGCACTTCATCGGCCCACCCCTGCTGCAGGCTTTCATGCAGTTCTACAGCTTCGACGAAGCGAAGGCCTGGGAGGCGGTCAACTTCTACCGGGAGCGCTTTCGCGTCACCGGCCTTTACGAAAACCTGGTGTTCCAAGGCGTGCCGGAGTTGCTCGAAGCCCTGAACGGGCAGGGCCGCACGCTGTACATCGCTACCTCCAAGCCCTGGGAATTCGCCCGCGAAATCGCCCGGCACTTTGCCTTCGACCATCATTTCAAGGTGATCTACGGCAGCGAGCTGGACGGCACGCGCACCAACAAGGTCGAGCTGATTCGCCATTTGCTGGATGAAGAAGGGCTGGACCCGGCGCAGACGCTGATGATCGGTGACCGCAAGCATGACCTGATCGGGGCCCGCAGCAATGGCTTGCAGGCAGTGGCGGTGGGGTACGGGTTTGGTAGCCGGGAAGAGTTGATGGCCGAAGAACCGGCGTTCCACTTTGCGACCCTGGCCGAGATGCATCAGGCATTCATCCAGGCTTGATGGCCCTGGGGGCTGCTTTGCAGCCCATCGCGACGCAAGGCCGCTTGTATGGTGATACTTGAAGGGGTGGTGGGACGAAAAAGCCGATTCTGACTGTTCACAGCAGTACAGACCGTGGGAGACATCGCCCCACCCCTTCCACCAAAGCGCCGATAAAGAATGCATCGTTTGCAAGCGACGATAGAAGCAAGCCAGCGCCTCTTGGTGAAACCCCTTCAAGCTGAAAAACCATAACGTGAGGAGTCACCTATGGCAATGCAGGTGGGCAAGTTGATTGTGGGTGCGGATGTCGCAAAAGCTGAGCTGGTTATCCATCACGATGAGCGCGATGAGATCGTCAGGCTGAAAAACTCCAAACTCGAAATTAAGAAATGGCTGAAGCAGCAGCCACTCAACACAGCTATCGCTGTTGAGGCGACCAATGTCTATCACTTGGACTTGGTTGAGCTGGCTCATCGTCAGGGCTTCGAGGTTTATATCATCGATGGCTTTCAACTGAGCAACTACCGGAAAAGTGTTGGCGGACGGGTGAAAACCGATCCGTCCGACGCTCGGTTGCTGTCCCGCTTTCTGAAAAACGAAGGTGAGGATCTTCGTCCCTGGAGCCCGCCGCCCGCCGTCTACGGCAAGCTTCAGAGCCTCCTGCGGCGCAGAGCTGCCTTGGTGAGTGCCCGCACTGCAATGACCCAGAGCTGGGCTAATGAAGGCCTCCTGAAAACCGCGTTCAATACTTTTGTGAAATCAATAGATCGACTGGATCAGTTGATTCAGAAGAAGATTAAAGACGTGCTGCGAGAGGCTGGCTTACATGAGCAAGTCGCTCGCTGCCAGGCAGTAGAGGGCATTGGTTTTCTCACCGCCACAGCGCTGGTAATGGCTTTTACGAGGGGTGAGTTCAAGAGCAGTGATTCGTACATCGCCTTCTTGGGGATGGATCTACGTGTCAGCGATTCCGGGCAGAAGAACGGACGGCGCTGCCTTACAAAACGAGGCTGCTCAGAGATCCGTCGCTTGTTACACAACGCAGCGATGGCAGCCAGCAAGTCGCCCGCGTGGAACGGGGACTATAAACGGCACCTGAACAACGGAAAAGCAACGACCCAGGCGCTGGTAATCCTCGCCAGGAAGCTAGCAAGGGTGGCATTCGCCCTGATGAAGAATCAGGACGAATACACCACCAAAGGCGTCAAACCGGCTTGCTGAAAACCATAGAATCTCCCACATTGATCGGTGTACGCAGGACCTTTGTGGGAGCGGCCTTGCGTCGCGATGGGCCGCAAAGCGGCCCCAAAATCTCACAGACTAAGCATCAACTTCTGCAAAGCCGCCTTCCTGTCAGCGATCGGTAGCCCTCCCAATTGCTCGACCCGCTCATAAAACCGCACCCAGTCTCCGTCAACCTCACGAAACACCGCCGCAAATGCCGGCACCCACTGGTCATACAGCCCAAACGGCAACAACTTGGCGTTGTTCAAAGGCCCATACACCCAGGCGTCATAGCGCTTGTCACCGCCCCACTGGCCGTCGCGAATCTGCCGGTAATCCAGCCTCAAACGCTCAAACTCCGCCTGCTTGGCCAGCCGCTTGTGCGCATCATCCAGCGGCCCGGCATAAATCGCCTGCAACCGCTCACGGCTGGCCAGCACCAGCCGTATGAACTGGTCACGCTGCTGCCCCTGGTTCTCGTCAACCGCTGCAAGCCCACGCACCACGCGCCATTGCCGCGTGCCCTCCTGCTCAACGAAGGAGGCAAACGACTCATTGAACTCGGTATCGTCCTGCACATAAAAGCGCTGGTGAGCCAGCTCATGGAAAATCAGCGTGGCCAGGCGCTCGTCGCCCCAGCCAACCATCGACGACAGGATCGGGTCATCGAACCAGCCCAGGGTCGAATAAGCCTCAACACCACTCACATACACATCCAGCCCATCTTGCCGCATCAGCGCCGCCGCCCCGCGTGCAGCGCCTTGCTGGTAGTAACCGCGATAGGCCACGCACCCCGCGATCGGGAAGCAGTGCGTCACCGGCTGCAACGACAACTCAGGGGTCGCGAATACATTCCACACCACATAAGGCCGGCCCAGTTCGGCGTAAACCCGGTAACTGCGGTTGTCCGGTAGCTTGAGTTGCTGGCTGGCAAATGCACGCGCCTGCTGGGCATGTTCCAACCGCGCGCGCAATTGCGCGGGCGTGGCCGGGTCGGCCACCACCTGCGCCACCGGCTGCCGTGCACGCAGCAGTTGCCATTGGCCCTCGGCCAGCTGCCCGTAATAACCAACGCTGCTGCAACCGTTCAGCAGGAGCGCCGCCAGCAGGGGAACAAAACGGGTGAAAACGCGGTCGAGTGCCCCAGGGCCTGAGCGCTGTATAAGAAAAAGTCGAAGCATCCGGAACTGTCTGACTCGCTCAAGGCCGATTCGCTCCAAGACTATCTCGCCAAGGGGGAGTTTCGCCATGCGTGCATTGTTGGTCGCCGGCTCACTGTTGCTGCTATCTGCCTGTTCGACCTTGCCAGACCCGGACCCGAACCAGGCCTGGATCGACCTCACACCCTACGACAACACATCGCTGGACGCTGTGCAGGTCGATGAGCGCGACTGGGTCGATAACCGTTATTTCGAAGTGCAGCCCGGCAGCCATGAACTGACCGTGCGCTATCAGTTTCCGGTTACCCCCAGCAATATCGGCGCGGTGGACCAACCGCTATGGCGCGATTGCCAGGTCAAGCTGACCTTCAAGGACTTCATGCCCGGGCAGCGCTATCAACTGCAAGCGGGCAGCATTGGCTTCCGCCCCTGGATCAAACTCTACGACCAACAGCAAAAACTGCTCGGGCAGGGCATGCCCGCAGGCTGCCAACGCACCTGAACCCCGCAAACGGCGCTATGCTTGTACCTTGTAAATCGCAAGTGGGAGTCTTGCCATGCGCCAGCCCATGATGCTGATCGCCCTCAGTGCGCTGGGGGCTTGCGCCAGCCCCTTGCCGCCTGTCGACCCCAAGCAGGCCTGGGTCGACCTGTACACCATGACCCCCGGCCGGGTGATCATGGCCGACCGCCTCGACGGTAAACGCCTGGAAGATGGCCGTTACTTCCAGGTCACACCCGGCAAGCACGAACTGGTGGTGCGCTTCGATTATGAAATCTACTCGGGCGGCATCATGAGCGAGCCACGAGACCGTACCTGCTACCTGACCGTGCGCTTTGATGACTTCAAGGCCGGTGAGCGTTATCGCCTGGAGGCGCGGGCGCCGGTGATGGAGCCGCAAGTGTTGCTGTATGACGCCAGCCGCAATGTGTTGGTGAACGAGCCTAGTGACGTGTTCTGCATTCCGTAAGCTGGGGCTGCTGCGCAGCCCAATCGCGACACAAGGCCGCTCCCACATTGATCGGCGTATGCAGCCCCTATGTGGGAGCGGCCTTGTGTCGCGATTGGGCCGCAAAGCGGCCCCAAAATCGTGAATCTAACGGTCGTTCTTCTGGTAGATGATCTTCTTCGTCCCGCCATCACAGGTCCCGACCACCATGTTCTGGTCCTTGACCTCACTGTTGGGCACGATCTCCAGGGTGTAGGACGCCACACCCTGGGCCTGGATCTTGGCCTCGATCTCGGCTTTGAGCTCCTCGCACGGCTTGACCGCCGCCAAGGCAGACGTGGCGACCAGGGAAGCCAATACAGCGATTGCTACGCGAATCATGAAACGGCTCCTGAAGAGGCAGCGTGCTGCCGACGCTGTTTAGACTACAACAAAGCGCCACCGTTGCGCCGCTTCAGCCCACCAGCGCGGCATCCAGGCTGATTTTCGCGTTCAACACCTTGGACACCGGGCACCCTTCCTTGGCTTTGTTGGCAATCTCCAGGAATTGCGCGTCGCTTGCGCCGGGAACCTTGGCCCTTAGCACCAGATGCACGGCAGTAATGGCAAAACCATCAGGCAGCTTGTCGAGCGTTACTTCGGCGGCGGTGTCGATCCGGTCGGCAGTGAGCCCGGCTTCGCCCAGCATCATCGACAGTGCCATCGAGAAACAGCCCGCATGCGCCGCACCAATCAGCTCTTCCGGGTTGGTCCCCGGCGAGCCTTCAAAACGGGTATTGAAGCCGTAAGGGTTCTGCTTGAGCGCGCCGCTTTCGGTAGAAAGCAGGCCGGTGCCATCCTTCAGGCCACCTTGCCAGATCGCCGATGCTGTCTTTTTCATGATGCCTCCTGGTCATTCGGTTACGGGCTTATCGGTTCAGAGGGCAGCCACTCACCGCAAGTTCAGACCAATCGCACAGTAAGCATTGAATCCCTCGAATGTGCCCATACAGAGATGAAAAGGCCTCTGGCCAACCACCTTTGCGGAGGCTCCAATGACGCTACTGCGCGACCTGAAGATTTCCACCCTCGACCTGGTGCCCGTGCGCGCCGATGCCGGCCCCGCGCAGTCGCTGCGCAACTCGCTGGACCTGGCGCAGCACGTCGAGCGTTTTGGCTACAACCGCTTCTGGGTGGCCGAGCACCACAACATGGATGGTATCGCCAGCTCGGCGACGTCGGTGCTGATCGGTTATCTGGCCGGCGGCACCTCGACCATTCGCGTCGGCTCTGGTGGGGTGATGCTGCCCAACCACGCGCCGCTGGTGATCGCCGAGCAGTTCGGCACCCTGGCAAGCCTGTACCCGGGGCGCATCGACCTGGGCCTGGGCCGCGCGCCGGGCTCCGACCAGATGACGGCTTACGCCCTGCGCCGCGACCGCGCAGGCGGCCCCGACGACTTCCCGGACGATGTCGAGGAACTGTCGCGCTACCTCGGCCCACGCACTGATGATCAGAAAGTGATCGCCGTGCCGGGGCACGACACCGACGTACCCATGTGGTTGCTGGGCTCCAGCCTGTTCAGCGCGCAGCTGGCGGGCATGCGCGGCATGCCGTATGCCTTTGCTTCGCACTTTGCGCCGCGCTACATGCACGAGGCGATCCGTGTTTACCGCAACCACTTCAAGCCGTCGACCACACTGGACAAGCCTTATGTGATGCTGGGCATCCCCATGGTGGTGGCCGAAACCGACGAAAAGGCCGAATACCTGGCCACCTCGGTGTACCAGCGCATCCTGGCGCTGATTCGGGGGCAGAGTTTGATGCAGAAGCCGCCGGTAGAAAGCATGGATGGGCTGTGGCTCCCGCATGAGCGGGATGCTGTGGGCAGCTTCCTGGGGCTGGCGATGATTGGCAGCCCGCAGAAGGTACGGGCCAAGGTGGAGGTGCTGCTGGAGCAGACCGGGGCGGATGAGCTGATCTATACCTGTGACCTGTATGAGCATGCGGACCGGGTGCGGTCCTATGAATTGCTGGCGCAGGCCTTGAAGACCGAGTGAGCTTCTTCGCGGGCTCGCCCGCTCCCACAGGGATATCACACGGCCTGAGGCCGGTGCCGAACCTGTGGGAGCGGGCAAGCCCGCGAAGGGTCCAGCACATCAGCCACGGCGGTACACAATCTCCTTGGCACCCGCTTCACACCTACCAATCACCTTGCCGGCCGGCTCGCCCTTGTTGACGATCTCCAGCGTGTAGCCGGTAACGCCCTTGGCATCCAGCTTGGCCGCAATCTCTGCCTTCAGTTCCTCGCACGGCTTGCCTGCTGCCAGCGCACCACCGGCCAGGGTCATCAGGCCCAGCGCCAGAATCAGTTTGTTCATCGATCGCTTTCCTTGTGCAGATGAAATGAGAAAGGGCGCCCGCCAAGGCGCCCCCTTTGTAATAACCCATCACGCCAGGCTATTCCAGCCCGGCAATGTGTCAGCTATTGGCGATACGGAAGCCTACCTTCAGCGTGACCTGGAAGTGCGCCGCCTTGTTGTCGCGGATATGGCCACGCGTATCGACCACCTCGAACCATTCCAGGTGCTTGATGCTTTTGCCGGCCTCGGCCAGGGCATTGTTGATCGCCTCTTCGATGCTGGTGGGCGAAGAACCCACCAGTTCGATCTTCTTGTAGGTGTGATGGTCGGTCATGAGCGCTCTCCTTGGATGACGGTGATTTTTTAGCCTAGCAGCGCAGGCCTGGTTTACCTGCGAGCCGTCACCCGTAACCAAAGTTCGATCGCACTTTCGCGCAGGCCTACGGTCGCACTTCTTACAGCCCATACTGCAAAGGAGAGTCAACATGCCCCGCAATTCGCTGCGTAAAGCATCCCTGGAAAGCATGGAAGCGGAGATCGAGAGCCTTCTGAAAAGCCTGGAACACCTCAAGCATGATGCGTCGGAAGAGTCCCAGAAGTCGGTGAAGGCCATCCGCAGCAACGCCGAGAGCGCTCTTCGCCATTCGCGCAGCCTGCTGAGCGATGCCTATGAGGAAGTCAAACAGCGCACCCGCCAGACTGGCATCGCTACCCGCGACTACGCTCAGGAACACCCGTACACCACCGCAGGCGTAGCCATTGGCGCGCTGGGGCTGCTGGCAGCCTACTTACTGACCAAACGCAACTAAGCGCTCTGCCGCGCAAGCTCGGCGCGTAGCCATTGCGCCAACTGCTCGGCGCGCCCGTCTGCGGCGCGCCGGGGCACCCACAACGCCAACGCTGCCCGGGTAGGGGAAAAGCCCCACGGTGCGCTGAGGCGCCCGGCTCGCAAGTCATCAGCCACCAGCGGCTGCGGCGCGATGGCGACACCAAGGCCTGCAACCGCAGCCTCCAGCAAATAATACAAATGCTCGAACGCCTGACCGTACTGCAACCCGGCCGGGTCCAGTCCCTGCTGCTCACCCCAGGTTGGCCATGCTTGCGGACGTGACGTGGTATGCAGCAGAGCCTCCTGCAGCAGGGCGCTGGCAGGTGCGCCACGCAAGCGTTCGAAGCCGGCAAAGTGCGGGCTGAGCACCGGGCCGATGCGCTCCTCGGCCAGCACATGCACCTGCATGTCGGCAGGCCAGGGCGGCTCAGCGTACACCAGCAATGCATCCAGGCCCGGGCGACGCGGGTCAAGGTCACCTTCACCGGCTGACAGATGCAGGCGCAACTCCGGCAAATCCGCCTTCAGGCGCCCCAGCCTCGGAATGAACCAGCGTGCCAGCAGGCTGCCTGAGCAGCCCAGCACGAACGGCGCCTCGCTGACATCGCGACTGAGTTCGGCACACACGCTGCGCAGCCGGTCGAAGGCCTCGCCACTGGCATCACGCAGGCGTACACCGGCATCTGTGAGTTTGATGCCGCGCCCGTCCTTGACGAACAGCGCTACGCCCAAGTGCTCCTCCAGTACCTTGATCTGCCGGCTGACGGCACCATGGGTGACATGCAGCGCTTCGGCCGCCTGGCTGACGCTGTTGAGCCTGGCGGTGGCCTCGAAGGCGCGCAGGGCATTCAGGGGAGGGAGGTCGTGGGCCATGTTACCTGTGAGTTTTTCTGACAAGTTTACGCAATCTTATCGGTTTTCAGCCGGGCTTGGCGTGGTTAGAGTAAAGCCCATCACTCATTCATTACGCCCTGGAGCGCCCCATGACCCAGTCCCAATACCGCCCCGGCCCCGACGCCAACGGCCTGTTCGGCTCGTTCGGCGGCCGCTACGTGGCTGAAACCCTGATGCCACTGGTGCTGGACCTGGCCCGCGAATACGAAGCGGCCAAGGCAGACCCGAAATTCCTCGAAGACCTCGCCTACTTCCAGCGCGATTACATCGGCCGCCCAAACCCGCTGTACTTCGCCGAGCGCCTGACCGAGCACTGTGGCGGCGCAAAAATCTTCTTCAAGCGTGAAGAGCTCAACCACACTGGCGCGCACAAGGTGAACAACTGCATCGGCCAGGTGCTGCTGGCCAAGCGCATGGGCAAGAAGCGCCTGATCGCCGAAACCGGCGCCGGCATGCACGGCGTGGCCACCGCCACCGTTGCCGCACGCTTCGGCCTGCCTTGCGTGATCTACATGGGCGCCACCGACATCGAGCGCCAGCAGGCCAACGTGTTCCGCATGAAACTGCTGGGCGCCGAGATCGTGCCGGTCACTGCCGGTACCGGCACCCTGAAAGACGCCATGAACGAAGCCCTGCGCGACTGGGTTACCAATGTCGAAGACACCTTCTACCTGATCGGTACCGTGGCCGGTCCGCATCCGTACCCGGCCATGGTCCGCGACTTCCAGTCGATCATCGGCAAGGAAACCCGCGCCCAGTTGCACGAGAAGGAAGGCCGCCTGCCAGACAGCCTGGTTGCCTGCGTGGGCGGTGGCTCCAACGCCATGGGCCTGTTCCATGAGTTCCTTGAAGAGCCAAGCGTGCAGATCATCGGCGTCGAAGCCGGTGGCCACGGTGTACATACCGACAAGCATGCCGCCAGCCTGAACGGTGGCGTACCGGGCGTGCTGCACGGCAACCGCACCTACCTGCTGCAGGACGAAGACGGCCAGATCACCGACGCCCACTCGATTTCCGCAGGCCTGGACTACCCGGGCATCGGCCCGGAGCACGCCTACCTGCACGAAGTGAAGCGCGTCGAATACGTCAGCATCACCGACGACGAAGCGCTGGATGCGTTCCACGCCACTTGCCGCCTGGAAGGCATCATCCCGGCCCTGGAAAGCTCCCACGCCCTGGCCGAAGCGATCAAGCGCGCACCGAAGCTGCCCAAGGACCACCTGATGGTCGTGTGCCTGTCGGGCCGCGGCGACAAAGACATGCAAACCGTCATGAACCACATGGCCGCCCAGGAGAAACAGGCATGAGCCGTCTTGAACAACGCTTCGCCGAACTGAAGGCCGAAGGCCGTTCGGCACTGGTCACCTTCGTTACCGCAGGCGACCCGGGCTACGACGCCTCGCTGCAGATCCTCAAGGGCCTGCCAGCCGCTGGTGCCGACGTGATCGAACTGGGCATGCCGTTCACCGACCCGATGGCCGACGGCGTGGCCATCCAGCTGGCAACCCTGCGCGCCCTGGAAGCGGGTCAGACCCTGGCCAAGACCCTGCAGATGGTTCGCGAATTCCGTGTGGATAACCACACCACGCCAATCGTGCTGATGGGCTACTACAACCCGATCCACCGCTTTGGTGTGGACAAGTTCGTGGCGGAAGCCAAAGCGGCGGGCGTCGATGGCCTGATCATCGTTGACCTGCCGCCCGAGCATGATGCCGAACTGGCCACCCCGGCCCAGGCCGCAGGCATCGACTTCATCCGCCTGACCACGCCGACCACCGACGATGCGCGCCTGCCGCGCGTACTGGAGCGCAGCTCCGGGTTCGTCTACTACGTGTCGGTGGCCGGTGTGACCGGTGCCGGCTCGGCAACCACCGAGCACGTGACCGAGGCCATTGCCCGCCTGCGCCGGCATACCGATCTGCCGATCAGCGTTGGTTTTGGCATTCGCACGCCAGAACAGGCTGCCAACATCGCCCGCCTGGCGGATGGTGTGGTAGTGGGCTCGGCGCTGGTCGACAAGATTGCCCAGGCCAAAACTGGCGAGCAGGCGGTGAGCGATGTATTGAGCCTGTGCTCGGCACTGGCTGAAGGCGTGCGTGGCGCTCGTCGCTAAACCGCACCGCCTGATTCGCGGGCACGCCCGCTCCCACAGGGACCACACAGATGCTGAAAGCTGTGGAGTCCTTGTGGGAGCGGGCGCGCCCGCGAAGAGGCCCTCAAAGGCGACAGATACCTACCCACCAAAAATCGACAGATCCAAAGGCCGCACAGCCCCCATCCAGATCGCATGATCGCGGTGGTCCGCCAGTTCATCCCCGGTCAGCGGGTGCATGAACACCACCAACCCCTTGCGGTACAGCGCCAGCCAAGGCAACACCACCCCGACAAATTCCGGCTCGAACGCCAACTGGCAGCTCCAGTCCGGGTGCGGCCCCACCGGTTTCTGGTGCATGCGCCCCATGGTCACAGGGAACAGCCGCGCCGCCTCCTCGCACAGTTCACGGGCCTGCTCCATGGTCGCTGCGTCGTAATACACGTGGGCGTGGTAACCCTTGATTCTTTGCACGATAACTCCCGATTGCACCGCCATCAGCCGCTGCGCTCCTGCTCCAGCCAGCTGACGAACCGCTCGATCAACGCCCCGCGCCGCTTGCGCGGTGGCAAAACCAGATAATAGCCCCGACTCGATGTCAGGCTCCCCTCTAATGGCCGGCATAGCAACCCTTGTTCCACAAGGCTGTCCACAAGATGCCGCCAGCCGATAGCCACGCCTTGGCCAGCAATCGCCGCCTGGATCAGCAAGGTGTAGTTGTCGAAGCGTAACTGCCCTGCGGGCGGCGGGCTGGCCACGCCAAACCCGCGAAAAACCCCCGCCCAGTCAAACCAGCGGCTGGCCTGCTCGCCCTTCAAATGCAGCAAGGGTAAACGCTGCAAAGCCACGGCTGACGTGGGCTTGCCATGAATCAGCCGCGGGCTGCAAACCGGGAATACTTCCTCATCGAACAACCAGCGGCTCTCGCCCTGGTGAAAGCGCCCATCGCCAAACAGCACCGCCACATCAATGTCCGGCCGCAACATGCCCTGGCTGCGCTCACCGGTTACCAGGCTCACATCCACCTGTGGATAAGCTTCGTGAAAACGCTGCAACCTGGGCATCAGCCAGAACGCGGCAAAAGCAAAGTCGGTGGCCACCTGCAGCACCTCGCGCTGGCCGCGCCCGCTGGCTTGGGCGATGCCATCATCCATGGCCTGCAGGCCCTGATGCACCTGCTCGAACAGCACCTGGCCAGCCTCGGTCAACTCGATGCCCCGGTAAATACGGTCGAACAGGCGCGTGCCTACTTGTGCCTCCAGGCGTTTCACCTGCTGGCTCACCGCCGGTTGCGTGGTGCCCAGTTCCAGCGCCGCAGCGGTAAAGCCACGCAAGCGCGCTGCCGCTTCGAACACGCGCAAGGTATCCAGCGACAGCTCGGCGAGGTGATCAAACATAAGCTCAGCTAATCCCAGTCATTGCCCGCCATGGGCTTTACCCATGTTATCCACAGTCGCATCTTGGTAGGCAAGCGGTTCGCATAACCCTCAACGATGGAAGCCACCATGACGCGCCCGAATATCCTGTTCATCATGGCCGACCAGATGGCCGCACCCTTGCTGCCGATCTACGCCCCTTCGCCCATCCAGATGCCGCACCTCAGCCGCCTGGCCGAGCAAGCGGTGGTGTTCGATTCGGCCTACTGCAACAGCCCCCTGTGCGCGCCGTCGCGCTTCACCCTGGTCAGCGGCCAGCTGCCAAGCCGCATCGGTGCCTACGACAACGCCGCCGACTTCCCCGCCGATATACCGACTTATGCACACTACCTGCGCCGCCTGGGCTACCGCACCGCGTTGTCGGGCAAGATGCACTTCTGCGGCCCGGACCAGTTGCACGGCTATGAAGAGCGACTGACCAGCGACATCTACCCGGCCGACTACGGCTGGGCGGTGAACTGGGATGAACCGGACGTGCGCCCAAGCTGGTACCACAACATGTCCTCGGTGTTGCAGGCCGGGCCATGCGTGCGCACCAACCAGCTGGATTTCGATGAAGAGGTGGTGTTCAAGGCGCGCCAGTACCTGTACGACCATGTGCGCGAGAACGACGGCCGGCCGTTCTGCCTGACCGTGTCGATGACCCACCCGCACGACCCGTACACCATCCCCAAGCGTTACTGGGATCGCTACGAGGGTGTGGATATCCCCATGCCCCGCGCCGAACTCAGCCAGGCGGACCTCGACCCGCACTCGCAGCGCCTGCTCAAGGTCTACGACTTGTGGAACAAGCCGCTGCCTGTGGACAAGATCCGCGACGCCCGCCGCGCCTATTTCGGCGCTTGCAGCTATATCGACGACAACATCGGCCAACTGCTGCAAACCCTGGAGGAATGCAACCTGGCCGACGACACCCTGATCGTGTTCTCCGGCGACCACGGCGACATGCTTGGCGAGCGTGGCCTCTGGTACAAGATGCACTGGTTCGAGATGTCGGCGCGGGTACCGCTGCTGGTGCATGCGCCCACGCGCTTTGCAGCCGGCCGGGTCAGCGCCTCGGTATCCACCTGCGACCTGCTGCCAACCCTGGTGGAACTTGCCGGCGGCACTGTGGATAACCACCTGCACCTGGACGGCCGCTCGCTGCTCGGCCATTTGCAAGGGCAGGGTGGCCACGACGAAGTGATCGGCGAATACATGGCCGAAGGCACCGTGGGCCCACTGATGATGATCCGGCGAGGGCCGTACAAGTTCATGTACAGCGAAGATGACCCATGCCTACTCTATGACCTGAGCCGCGACCCGCACGAGCGGGAGAACCTCACCGGCAGCCCGGACCACCAGGCGCTGCTGCAGGCATTTGTCGATGAAGCACAGCAGCGTTGGGATATCCCCAGCCTGCGCCAGCAGGTGCTGGCCAGCCAGCGCCGCCGCCGCCTGGTGGCCGAGGCGCTGGCCATCGGCAAGCTGAAAAGCTGGGACCACCAACCCTTGGTAGATGCCAGCCAACAGTACATGCGCAACCACATCGATCTCGACGACCTCGAGCGCAAGGCACGTTATCCACAGCCCGCCCCCATGGATTGAGAAGAGAGGCCGCCATGCACAAGTTCTCCGCCGCCGTGTTCGCCCTGACCCTGGGCGCCACCACGGCCCACGCCGCCGACAGCGACGCGCAATGCAGTACCGTGAAAATGGCCGACCCCGGCTGGAGCGATATCGCCTCCACCAATGCCGTGGCCCGTCTGTTACTGGAAAGCCTGGGTTACCAGGTGAAAATCGACAGCCTTGCCGTACCGATCATCTACGGCGGCTTGAAGGACGGCCGTGTCGACGCCTTCCTTGGCAACTGGATGCCGGCCCAGCAAGGTTTCCATGACAAGTTCATCGCCAACGGCGATGTGCAGCAGCTGTCACGCAACCTGGAGGGAACCGAGTTCACCCTGGCGGTGCCCGACTATGTGTGGAATGCCGGGGTGAAGGACTTTGCCGACCTGCAAAAACATGCCGACCAGTTCGACAAGAAGCTGTACGGGATTGGCTCCGGCGCACCGGCCAACCTGTCGCTGAAGGAAATCATCGACAAGAATGAATTCAACCTTGGCCAGTGGAAGCTGGTGGAGTCCAGCGAGCAGGCCATGCTGGCGCAGGTCGACCGGGCGGTGAAGAAGCAGCAGTTCATCACCTTCCTCGGCTGGACACCGCACCCGATGAACGTGAAGCTGAAGATGCATTACCTGACCGGTGGGGAAAAGTGGTTTGGTAGCAGGGGCGAGGTGTACACGCTGACACGCAAGGGTTATCCACAAGCCTGCCCGAATGCGGCGAAGCTGTTGGGTAACCTGAAGTTCACACTGGACATGGAAAACAGCATCATGGCCCAGGTTGTGGACAAGAAGATCAGCTTCGACGATGCGGCGAGGGCTTGGGTCAAGACGCACCCCGAGTTGCTGGAAGGGTGGTTGGCCGGGGTCACCACCAAAGCCGATGGCGATGCCCTGGAGGCCGTCAAAGCCAAACTGTAATCTCGTAAGCAACACACCTCCCCTGTGGGAGCGGGCATGCCCGCGAAGAGGCCACCGCGGTGGATGGCACCGGCTTTGCCGGTGTTCGCGGGCATGCCCGCTCCCACAGGGTTTGGCGAAACCTTCAGGATTGTGGATAACCCATGCATCGCCTCACTCAACTGCTGCCCTTCCTCACCTGGCTACCGCGCCAATCGGGCCGCAGCCTGCGCCAGGACCTGCTGGTCGGCCTGAGCGGTGCCATCCTTGCCCTGCCACAATCCATCGCCTACGCCCTGATCGCCGGCCTGCCCGCCGAGTACGGCCTGTACGCCGCCATCGTACCGGTGCTGATCGCCTGCCTGTGGGGCTCGTCCTGGCACCTGATCTGCGGCCCGACCGCTGCCATTTCCATCGTGCTCTACGCCAGCATCAGCCCGCTGGCCGTGGCCGGCAGCGCCGATTACATCACCCTGGTACTGCTGCTGACCTTCCTTGGCGGCATCTTCCAGCTACTGCTGGGGCTTTTACGGTTCGGCGCGCTGGTCAACTTCGTCTCCCATTCCGTGGTGCTCGGCTTCACGCTGGGCGCTGCCATCGTCATTGCCCTGGGCCAGCTGCCCAACCTGCTGGGCATGGACCTGCCCAGCCAGGCTACTGCGCTAAAGACCGTGCAGGACCTGGCCAGCCATGCCGGCGACATCGACCTGCCATCGCTGATACTGGGCCTGGCCACCGTGGTGATCGGGGTGGCGCTTAAACTTTGGCGTCCCCGCTGGCCGAGCCTGTTGATAAGCCTGATGCTGGTCAGCCTGGCTGCCTGGCTGCTGCCGGGATTTTTTGGCCATGTACCGCGGGTGACCGCGTTCACCGGGCAGCTTCCCCCGATCAGCCCGCTGCCCTTGCTGGACGTGGAACTCATGCTGCGCCTGCTACCCAGTGCCGTGGCGGTCGGCATGCTGGGGCTGGTCACCAGCCTGTCGATTGCCCGCTCTTTGTCAGCACGCTCGGAACAACTGATCGACCCGGATCAAGAAATACGGGCACAGGGCCTGTCGAACATTGCGGGGGCGTTTTTCTCCGGTTACCTGTCTGCCGGTTCCTTCACCCGCTCGGGCCTGAGTTATGAGGCAGGTGCCCGCTCGCCCCTGGCCGGCGTTTTTTCGGCGCTGTGGGTGGCGTTGTTTGCCGTTACCGGTGCCGGCCTGATCGCGCACCTACCCATACCGGCCATGGCTGGCAGTATTCTGCTGATCTGCTGGGGGTTGGTGGACCATCGGGGGATTCGCGCGCTGTTCCGGGTCAGCCGCTCGGAGTTTCTGGTGATGGCGCTGACAGCGGCGGCGACCTTGTTGCTGGAATTGCAGACAGCGATCTATGCCGGGGTGCTGGCGTCGCTGTTCTTCTACTTGAAGCGCACGTCACGGCCACGGGTACAGCAAAGCCGCGAAGGCGACGCGGATGTGTTGCGCGTGGGCGGGTCAATTTTCTTTGGTGCCGCGCATTACCTGCAAGTGCGCTTGCAGCGTTGCCAAGGGCCGCATGTGGTGATCGATGCGCGGCAGGTGAATTTTATCGATTACTCGGGTGTGGATATGTTGCACCGCGAGGCGCGGCGGCTGGGCAGGATGGGGGGGAGCTTGACCTTGCACCGGGCCAGGCCGCAGGTGATAGAGGAATTGCAGAAGCTGGAAGGGGTAGAGCTGTGCCCGATCCGGTTTGAGGAGTGAGCTGTGGATCCTGGGGCTGCTGCGCAGCCCATCGCAGGCAAGCCAGCTCCTACAGGGACAGCGCCGACCTCAGGCCTTGTGATATCCCTGTGGGAGCTGGCTTGCCGGCGATGGGCCGCAACGCGGCCCCGACAATCTCAGCCCCGAGCGAGTTGCCGGCGCAATTCAGCCAACACCGGCGCCGTATCCGGCCGTACCCCACGCCAGATAAAGAACGCCTCAGCCGCCTGCTCAGCCAGCATCCCCAACCCATCCAGCACCTTGGCCGCGCCAAGGTTCGTGGCCCACTGGCAAAACGGCGTAGGCGCCTTGCCATACATCATGTCGTAGCAAACCGTGCGCCCAGCCTCGACCAGGCTATCGGCAATCGGCGGCATCTCACCGGCCAAACTCGCCGAAGTGGCATTGATGATCACATCCACCGGTTCCTGCAACCAGGCAAACCCACTGGCCACCACCGGCCCCAGCTCATCGAACTCACGCGCCAGTTGCTCGGCCTTTTCCACGGTACGGTTGGCAACCACCAGCGACTGCGGCTTGTGCGCCAAAATCGGCTCCAATACGCCACGCACGGCGCCACCAGCCCCGAGGATAAGAATGCGTTTGCCGGCCAGTTCAACCCCGGCATTCACCGTGAGGTCGCGCACCAGCCCGGCACCGTCGGTGTTGTCGCCCTGCAACGTGCCGTCGGCCAGCTTGCTCAGCGTATTCACCGCGCCCGCACGCCGGGCACGCGGGGTCAGGCTGTCGCACAGACGGTAAGCCTCTTCCTTGAACGGTACGGTAACGTTCCCGCCGCTGCCTTGCTTGAAGAAGCCACGCGCGCAGTCGCTGAACTCGTCCAGCGGCGCCAGCAAGGTGGCGTATTCCAGGTCCTGGCCGGTTTGCTCGGCGAACAGGCGGTGGATCAGCGGCGACTTGCTGTGGCCGATGGGGTTACCGAAAACGACGTACTGGTCCATGACGGCTCCTTGGTTGTCCACAGGCTTACTGGCCGAGCCAGTCGCGGTCTTGCAGGAAATATTCGGTCAGGCGCGCTTCTTCGCTGCCGGGCACAGCCTTCCAGTCGTAGCCCCAACGTACCTGCGGCGGCAGCGACATGAGGATGGACTCGGTGCGGCCACCGGATTGCAGGCCGAACAGGGTGCCACGGTCGTAGACCAGGTTGAACTCCACGTAGCGGCCACGGCGGTACTCCTGGAACTCGCGCTGCTGCGGGGTGTAGGGCGTGCCCTTGCGGCGCTGGATGATCGGCAGGTAGGCGTTGACGTAGGCATCACCGATGGCGCGGATGAAGGCGAAGCAGGTGTCGAAGTCCCACTCGTTCAGGTCATCGAAGAACAGGCCACCGATGCCGCGCGGCTCGCCACGGTGCTTGAGGTGGAAGTAGCGGTCACACCAGGCCTTGTAGCGCGGATACACGTCGGCGCCGAACGGCGCACAGGCCTGTTCGGCCACGCGGTGCCAGTGAATGCAGTCTTCCTCATTGCCGTAGTACGGGGTCAGGTCGAAACCGCCGCCGAACCACCACACGGCCTCTTCACCTTCCTTTTCGGCGATGAAGAAGCGCACGTTGGCGTGCGAGGTGGGCACATGCGGGTTGTGCGGGTGGATCACCAGCGACACGCCCAATGCCTCAAAGCCACGGCCCGCCAGTTCCGGGCGGTGAGCACTGGCCGATGGCGGCAGGCCTGCACCGAATACGTGGGAGAAGTTGACCCCACCTTTTTCGATCACCTTGCCGTCGCCGATCACCCGCGTGCGGCCCCCGCCACCGGCTTCGCGCACCCAGGCGTCCTCGACGAAGCGGGCGCCGCCGTCTTCGGCTTCGAGGGCAGAGCAGATGCGGTCTTGCAGGTCGAGCAGGTAGGCTTTCACGGCCTCGGTGCGGCTAGTCATCGGGTCACCAGGAACGGGCAGGGAAGAATTCGCCGCGTAGCATACCACCGCCAGCGCACGCGCCGCAGTTGACGGCGATCAAGCAAAGGCGTCCGATAGAAGGCCTTTTCCCGATCCCGACGACAGGAGTGCGAGATGGCCAAGCGTATCCAGTTCAGCCAGCATGGCGGCCCGGAAGTGCTGCAGTTTGTGGAATTCGAACCCGCTCCACCGGGGCCGCAGCAGGTGCGCGTGCGTAACCATGCAATCGGCCTGAACTTCATCGACACGTACTTTCGCAGCGGGCTGTACGCGCCGCCGTCCCTGCCTTCTGGCCTGGGTACCGAAGCGGCGGGCGTGGTCGAGGCGGTGGGTGAAGGCGTGACCCGGTTGAAGGTGGGCGACCGCGTGGCCCATGCCGGCGGCCCGCTGGGGGCTTACAGCGAGGTGCATACGCTGCCAGAGGCCAACCTGGTCAAGCTGCCGGACAACATCAGCTTCGAGCAGGCGGCAGCGGTGATGCTCAAGGGTTTGACCGTGCAATACCTGCTGAAGCAGACCTATGAAGTCAAACCGGGCGACGTGATCCTGTTCCACGCTGCTGCTGGTGGCGTGGGTTCGCTGGCGTGCCAGTGGGCGAAGGCTTTGGGCGCCAAACTGATCGGCACCGTGAGTTCTGCCGAGAAGGCCGAGCGGGCCAAGGCGCTGGGCGCGTGGGCGACCATCGACTACAGCCATGAAGACGTGGCCAAGCGCGTGCTGGAGCTGACCGACTGCAAGAAGTGCCCGGTGGTGTATGACGGCGTGGGCGCTGACACCTGGCTGACCTCGCTGGATTGCTTGCAGCCGCGTGGGTTGATGGTGAGCTTTGGCAATGCCTCGGGCGCGGTGAGCGGGGTGAACCTGGGGATTCTGGCGCAGAAGGGCTCGCTGTATGTGACCCGGCCGACCTTGGCGACCTATGCCAACAATGCCGAGAACACCCAGGCCATGGCCGATGACCTGTTTGCGATGATTGCCAGTGGCAAGCTGGTTGTGGATATCCAGCAACGGTACCCGTTGAGTGAGGCGGCGAAGGCGCAGACGGAGTTGTCGGCGCGGCGGACCGTGGGGTCGACTGTACTGATCCCCTGAGCCACACACGTTCCCTGTGGGAGCGGGCATGCCCGCGAAGCAGTCACCGCGGTGGATGGCACCGGCTTTGCCGGTGTTCGCGGGTGAACCCGCTCCCACAGTTACTGCACCGATCTTGAGTGCAGCGCAATCCCTGTGGGAGCGGGCATGCCCGCGAAGCAGCCACCGCGGTGGATGGCACCGGCTTTGCCGGTGTTCGCGGGCGCGCCCGCTCCCACAGGTACAGCGTCGGCTCTGATAGCTGCGCTATGCCTGTAAGGGCCGGTTCGTCGGTGGCGGAGTCGACTCGATGCCATCGAGTATTGCCTCAACCACTCCCTCCGCCATTTCAATCGCATGCAGGTTCGACCAGAACATGCCACGGCCCTCTTCGCGCATGTAGTCCAAGGCTTTGTAGCCGGTTTCGTAGGCGCTGCGCAGGTACAGGGCTACGTGGACCAGAGCGTCTTCGGCGGAAATGTTCGGGTTGACGGTGAAGAGCGGGTCATGGCCGGCGTCGCAGCGGCCGAAGGGGCGGGTGGAGGTGCAGGGCAGAGGCGGATTTGGAACGATTTTTTTCATGATTTGCTCCAGAGCTTGGAGCTGCCATCAAGCCGTTACCACGCGATTTGGGCGGCAGCTGTACGCGAGGTGGTAAACCGGGCTGGAGGCGATCCCGGCAGGCATTAAGCCTCCCGCGCACAGCTGCCATAGCTGTGTCGCCCCAAGCAAAATCCGGGTTACCACACCCGATCGCCAAATTATTCGGCGACGGTCTAAGCCTAAGGGCAGTGGTTCCCACTGAGAAGGTGATGGCAGGGGACGCGGCTCGTAGGATATTTCCCAAGCCGGAAGCTGGACAGCCATTCTGGTAAAAATCAGAAAACCCTGATCACGCAGGCGGCAACAGGAGCCCATGCACAGCACGCGAAAGGGCAATGCCTTGACCCTGCTGGTTTGGAAGCGTAGCGTTTATGGTTCAGGTTGTACTGGTGCGTCGGCTGAGTTCAAGTTATCCGGGCGAGTACATCTTTACCATTCGGGCCGCTTATGCGGCCTTTGTTTTTTCGGGCAATCGGGCCCAGGCCACACCCTCAATCGATCTGGCGCACGCAGACCGCGTAACGGCAACCAGGCGCTCGCCTTGGTTTCTGTGGTGTCGCGCAAATCGAGCGCCGCCCGCGCGGCGCATCGCGAGCAAGCTCGCTCCTACATTTGTTTCGGGCCAGTTATTCCTGATGCAAAGGCGCGCGGCCCCTTGGTTTTCACCCCGGTATCGCGTGGAACAAACAAGGCGGGCGCGCGCGCTGGCACAGGCGATACTGGCCCAAAACAAATGTAGGAGCGAGCTTGCTCGCGATGCGCCGCGCGGGCGGCGCTCGATCTCATAGGCGAAGAAAGCTTCAAGGCAGGACCCGCCAGCCCTCACACGATCACTCGCCAGCCGAAACAAGTCAGAAAAAATCTGCGGAAGGCCTGTGGACAGATATCAGCCCGGCCGCACAACCTCGCCAGTAGCCAAATTACGAATCACACTCGGGTTCTTCCGCCCGCCCAGCGCCCCGCCAAGCACCAGATCCAGCTGCCCATGGAAGTACTGTTCCACCCGCAACCGGGTCTTCGCCGCCGGGCGCCCGCCGGGGTTGCACGAGGTGGAAATCAACGGCCCAACCAGCGCACACAGTTCACGCACCACCGGGTGATCACTGACCCGCAATGCCACGGTGTCATGCTGCCCGGTCACCCATTCGGGCAACAGGTCCTGGTGTGGCACCAGCCAGGTGTTCGGCCCCGGCCAGGTGCTGCCCATGCGGTCGATCCAGTCTTCGGGGAAATCCTCGAACAAAAAATCAAACTGGCGAATGTTGTCGGCAATCAGGATCAGCCCTTTATCCACAGGCCGCGACTTCAGCGCCAGCAGGCGATACACCGCATCCTCGTTCCACGGGTCGCAGCCCAGGCCCCAGACCGCTTCCGTCGGGTAGGCGATCACCGCGCCCGCCCGTACCTCACGTGCGGCTTGTTGCACACGAAAACTGCTCACCATTACTGTCTCTCCGCCTATATACCTTGCTTGTGTGCAGTGTACTTAGCCCGCACGGGCAAACCAACGCCCTGCTTCATTGCTGACCCGGCCCTCCAGCTCAAGCTCGGTCAGCTGCGCCAGCACTTCGGCCAGCGACAGCTCACTGCAATGGGCCAGGCTTTCGCTGGTTTGTGGCGCAGCATGCAGCAGGGCGAGCAGGGGATGCTCGAATCGATCCACAATTGCCGGCGGCAGGTTCTGCCAGCCCTGCAAGGTTTCCATTATCTGTTCCACGGTTTCCACCAGTAGCGCGCCATCACGAATCAGCTGGTGACAGCCCTTGGCCCCTGGATGGTGAATGGAGCCCGGTATGGCATACACCTCGCGACCTTGCTCGGCCGCTAGCCGCGCAGTGATCAGCGAACCACTGGCCAGGCTGGCCTCGACCACCAGCACACCCAACGACAAGCCGCTGATGATGCGATTGCGTCGTGGAAAGTTGCCAGGCAGAGGGCCGGCATCCAGCGGGTACTCGGAAACCAGTGCGCTCCCGCTATCGATCATCGCCTTGGCCAGTTCGCGATGGCGCTGTGGATAAAGTTTTTGCAACCCCGTGCCAAGGACGCCGATCGTGCCCCCTCCAGCCTGCATCGCCGCCCGATGAGCGGCGCCATCGATGCCCACGGCCAACCCGCTGGTAATGACGAACCCTGCCTGTGAGAGGTAACGGGAAAATGCGCCAGCCGTATCCAGCGCCGGTGGTGTGGCACGCCTGCTACCCACAATTGCCAGCTGCGGACGGTTTAATAGCGCCGGTTCACCGGCAACAAAAAGCAGCGGGGGGGCATCGTCGATTTCCGCCAGCAGCGCAGGGTAGTCAGGGTCGTCCCACATCAGTAAATGCTGGCCGGGGCGCTCTAACCAGGCCATTGCAGCCATGGCGCCATCGCGCACCTCGGCACTGCGCCGGGCATCGATGGCAGCCTGGTTGATACCCAGCGCTCGCCAGGCCGAAGCCGGCGCACTCAGCGCCGAGGAGGCACTGCCAAAGGCATCGATCAGGTTGCGAAAGCGTCTCAACCCGGTATCGGGGAGGCGGTGAAGACGTAACCGGGCCTCTAGCTCGGCCGGATGGCAAGGCGACGAATGGTGAATCGGCATGGCGATCATCCTTGATCAAAACAGGGCCATTTACGTGGCACAATCTGTGGATAACTTTGTGGGTAATACTTTGAAAAGCTGTCCATTGGCTGGGGGCTATTACGCCCATAGACACCCTAGATGACCTTGCCAGGTGCTGAAATCCCCGTTTCCCTTTATTATGTGTGCTCAGTTTTCAACCGAACGCACAGTGACTGCCTGACCTTATGGCCATCTTGAACATTCTCGAATTCCCGGACCCGCGCCTGCGCACCATCGCCAAGCCGGTGACGGTGTTCGACGACGCCCTGCGTCAGCTCATCGACGACATGTTTGAAACCATGTACGAAGCGCCTGGCATCGGCCTGGCCGCGACCCAGGTCAACGTGCACCAGCAGGTTGTGGTCATGGACCTCAGCGAAGACCGCAGCGAGCCGCGTGTCTTCATCAACCCAACGGTTGAAGAGCTGACCCACGACATGGGCCAGTACCAGGAAGGCTGTCTGTCGGTACCCGGCTTCTACGAGAACGTCGACCGCCCGCTGCGGGTACGGGTCAAGGCCCAGGACCGCGACGGCAAGCCGTACGAGCTGGAATGCGAAGGCCTGCTGGCGGTATGCGTGCAGCACGAATTCGACCACCTCAACGGCAAGCTGTTCGTTGACTACCTGTCGCAGCTCAAGCGCGACCGGATCAAGAAGAAGCTGGAAAAGCAGCACCGCCAGCAAGCCTGATCCCCACCTTCCAGAAGGCTTGCTCCGGCAAGCCTTTTTCTTTTTTGAAGCGAGAACTCCATGCGCATCGTCTTTGCAGGCACTCCAGAGTTTGCCGCCGAACACCTCAAGGCCCTGCTCGACAGCCCGTACGAGATCGTGGCCGTCTACACCCAGCCCGACCGCCCAGCCGGTCGCGGCCAGAAGCTGATGCCGAGCGCCGTCAAGGCGCTGGCCGTGGCCCATGACATCCCGGTGTTCCAGCCACAGACGCTGCGCAATGCCGACGCTCAGGCCGAACTGGCCGCGCTCAAGCCAGACCTGATGGTGGTAGTCGCCTACGGCCTGATCCTGCCGCAGGTGGTGCTGGATATCCCGCGCCTGGGCTGCATCAACAGCCACGCCTCGCTGCTGCCACGCTGGCGCGGTGCGGCGCCGATCCAGCGCGCCGTGGAAGCCGGTGATGCCGAAAGCGGCGTGACCGTGATGCGCATGGAAGCCGGCCTGGACACCGGCCCGATGCTGCTCAAGGTGGTTACCCCGATCAGCGCCGAAGACACCGGCGGCAGCCTGCACGACCGCCTGGCGCAAATGGGCCCACCGGCAGTGGTACAGGCCATCGCCGGCCTGGCCGACGGTTCGCTGCAAGGCGAGGTACAGGACGATGCCCTGGCCACCTATGCACACAAGCTGAACAAGGACGAAGCACGCATCGACTGGAGCCGCCCGGCCGTGGAGCTGGAGCGCCTGATCCGCGCCTTCAACCCATGGCCGGTGTGCCACAGCACCCTCGATGGCGAGAGCGTGAAGGTGCTGGCCGCCAACTTGTCCACAGGCAAAGGCGCCCCAGGCGAAATCCTGTCGGCGAGCAAGGACGGCTTGGTCGTCGCCTGCGGTGACCAGGCGTTGAGCCTCACCCGCCTGCAACTGCCTGGCGGCAAGGCGCTGAACTTCAGCGACCTGTTCAACAGCCGCCGCGAGAAATTCGCCGCCGGCAAGGTGCTGGGCCAATGAACCCGCGCCTCGCCGCCGCCCGTGCCCTTGCCGCTGTACTCAGCGGCAAGGCCTCGCTGAACAGCTCGCTGCCGGCACAACTGGACAAGGTCGATGAGCGCGACCGTGGCCTGACCCAGGACCTGGCGTTCGGTACTGCACGCTGGCAGCCACGCCTCGACCTGCTGGCCGCGCAATTGCTGCAAAAGCCGTTCAAGGCCGCCGATGCTGATGTTCAGGCGCTGCTGCTGGTCGGCCTGTACCAGCTGTTCTACACCCGTATTCCGGCCCACGCTGCCATCGGCGAAACCGTCGGCTGCGCCGACAAGCTGAAAAAGCCATGGGCCAAGGGCCTGCTCAATGCAGTGCTGCGCCGCGCCCAGCGCGAAGGCGAAGCGTTGCTGGCCGGCATGGAACGCGACCCGGTGGTGCGCACCGCCCACCCGCGCTGGCTGCAAAAATCGCTGAAGGCCTTCTGGCCGGAGCAGTGGGAAGCCATCTGCGCCGCCAACAACGCCCACCCGCCGATGATCTTGCGGGTCAACCGCCGCCACCACAGCCGCGATGCCTACCTGGCACTGCTGGCCGAGGCGGGGGTTAGCGCCAGCGCTTGCCAATACAGCCGTGACGGCATCGTGCTGGCCGAGGCCTGCGACGTGCGCGGCCTGCCAGGCTTCGCCGAAGGCTGGGTGAGCGTGCAGGACGAAGCCGCGCAGCTGTCTGCCGACCTGCTCGAACTGGCCCCCGGCCAGCGCGTGCTCGACGCCTGCTGCGCCCCCGGCGGCAAAACCTGCCACCTGCTGGAGGCCGAACCCGGCCTGGCCCACATGACGGCCATCGACCTCGAAGCCAAGCGCCTGACCCGTGTGCGGGAAAACCTCGACCGCCTGCAACTGGACGCCGAGCTGATCGCCTGCGATGCCCGCGATACCGCCAGCTGGTGGGACGGCAAGCCGTTCCAGCGCATCCTGCTAGATGCCCCGTGCTCGGCCACCGGCGTGATCCGCCGCCACCCGGACATCAAGCTGACCCGCCAGGCCGACGACATTCCGGCCCTGGCCGCGCTGCAAGGCGAGCTGCTGGATGCCTTGTGGCCGACCTTGGAAGTGGGCGGCATGCTGCTGTACGCCACCTGCTCCAGCCTGCCAACCGAGAACACCGAAGTGATCGACGCCTTCCTGGCCCGCACCCCGGGCGCCCGTGAGCTGGACCTGGCCACCGAAGCCGGCCTGCGCCAGCCCCACGGCCGCCAGTTGCTGGCCCAGCAAGGCGGCCACGACGGTTTCTACTATGCCAAGCTGATCAAGATCGCCGCCTCACGCGGATAAGAAGAAAAGTAGGGAGTAGCGGATGAAGATCATCATCCTCGGCGCAGGCCAGGTAGGCGGCACGCTGGCAGAGCACCTGGCCAGCGAAGCCAACGACATCACCGTGGTAGACACCGACGGCGACCGCCTGCGCGACCTGGGCGACCGCCTGGACATCCGCACCGTGCAGGGCCGCGGCTCGTTGCCGACGGTGCTGCGCCAGGCCGGCGCCGACGACGCCGACATGCTGGTGGCGGTGACCAACAGCGACGAAACCAACATGGTCGCCTGCCAGGTGGCCTACTCGCTGTTCCACACCCCGACCAAGATCGCCCGGGTGCGCGAGTCAGCCTACCTCACCCGCGAAGAGCTGTTCGACAACGACCATATCCCGGTGGATGTGCTGATCAGCCCTGAGCAAGTGGTGACCAATTACATCAAGCGCCTGATCGAACACCCGGGCTCGCTGCAGGTGATCGACTTTGCCGAAGGCAAGGTGCAGCTGGTGGCAGTGAAGGCTTACTACGGCGGCCCGCTGGTCGGCCAGCAGCTGCGCCAGATACGTGCGCACATGCCCAACGTCGACACCCGTGTGGCGGCGATCTTCCGCCGCGACCGGCCGATCACCCCGCGTGGCGACACGGTGATCGAAGCTGACGACGAAGTGTTCTTCATCGCCGCAAAGAAGGACATACGCGCCGTGATGGGCGAACTGCGCCGCATTGACGAGACCAATAAACGCATCGTCATTGCCGGAGGCGGGCAGATCGGCGAGCGCTTGGCCGAAGCCATCGAAAGTCGCTACCAGGTAAAGATCATCGAAATGAGCCCGGCCCGTTGCCGGCACCTCTCCGACACCCTGGAAAGCACCGTGGTATTGCAGGGCAGCGCTTCGGACAAAGACCTGATGCTCGAAGAGAACATCGCCGATGCCGATATTTTCCTGGCCCTGACCAACGACGACGAAGCCAACATCATGTCGTCACTGCTGGCCAAGCGCCTGGGCGCGGGCAAGGTGATGACCATCATCAACAACCCGGCCTATGTCGATCTGGTGCAGGGCGGTGATATCGACATCGCCATCAGCCCCCAGCTGGCCACCATCGGCACCCTGCTGGCGCACGTGCGCCGGGGCGACATTGTCAGTGTGCACTCGCTGCGCCGTGGTGCGGCCGAGGCCATCGAGGCGGTGGCGCACGGGGATTCGAAGTCGAGCAAGGTGGTGGGCAAAGCTATCGAGGACATCGCCCTGCCACCGGGCACCACCATTGGCGCCATCATCCGTGACGAAGAGGTGATGATCGCCCACGACGACACCATGATCGAGTCGGGTGATCATGTGATCCTGTTCGTTGTGGATAAAAAGCAAATTCGCGATGTGGAAAAGCTGTTCCACG
This sequence comes from Pseudomonas sp. NPDC008258, assembly GCF_042956345.1. Lineage (NCBI taxonomy): Bacteria > Pseudomonadati > Pseudomonadota > Gammaproteobacteria > Pseudomonadales > Pseudomonadaceae > Pseudomonas > Pseudomonas sp. NPDC008258. Next base: position 28,211 of record NZ_JBIBGE010000018.1, on the reverse strand, counting down.
TCGGCTTGAGTTTCTTCTAGGAGAAGAGGGCATGCGCGAATCGCTGGAAAAGATGCTGGCTAAGGGTGTAGATAACCCGCTGCTGCGGTTTGGCCTGGGTAAAGCCTGGCTGGATGAAGGCAATGGCACTGAAGCGGCGGTGCACCTGGCTCGGTGTGTTGAGCAGGACCCGAAGTATTCGGCGGCCTGGAAGCTGCTGGGCAAGGCGTATCAGTTGGTCGGTGACCTGGCGGCGGCGCGCAAGGCCTGGGAGGACGGGATCGTTGCTGCGCAGGCCCATGGGGACAAGCAGGCCGAGAAAGAGATGGCCGTGTTCCTGAAGAAGCTCAACAAAACGTCAAGCTGACGCGGCCCGTGTGGGACATCGCAATCCCTGTGGGAGCGGGCTTGCCCGCGAAGCAGGCACCGCGGTGTATGGCACCGGCTCTGCCGGTGTTCGCGGGCACGCCCGCTCCCACAGGGTCACTGCTAATGCAGGCAGAGATGTATTCCGCCTGCTCCAGTGGATAACTCAATACCAGCGCGGCTCGCCAGCCGGGCGCTTCTTGAAGCGCTTCATGCTCCACATGTACTGGCTCGGGTACTCACGCACATAGCGCTCGACCACCTTGCTCATCGCCGCCGCCGACACGTTCACGTCGGTGCTGTACATCTCTTCTGGCGCAGCTTCCAGGAACACCTTGAAGCCCGAGCCATCCGGCAGCCGCAGGGCATGCAGGAACACCCCCACCGCCTTGCCGCCGGCCAGCATGTTCGGCACGAACTTGCTGGTCAGCGCCTGGGTACCGAGAAATGGCACGAACACGCCAGCCGATTCCGCCGGCTCCGGGTCGGCAGGAATACCCACCTGGCCACCCCGGCGCACTTCCTTGATCACGCTGAGAATGCCTTCCTTGGTCGATGGCGCCACGCGGTTGCCCATCTGCACACGCTGCTCGCGCAGCAGGTCATCCACCGCCTTCAGCTTTGGCGGGCGGTAGAAGATGATCGGTTTGCACTGGTTGCAGTAGAAGTGGTTCAGCACTTCCCAGTTGCCCAGGTGGCTGGTGATCCCCACCACACCCTTGCCCGAGGCCAGGGCCTGCTCCAGCACTTCCAGGCCGTGCACTTCCTTGACCAGCTCCAGCGAGCGCTGCGGCGGCCAGATCCAGGCGCAGGCGCTTTCGACAAAGGATTTGCCGATATCCCGCAACGCCTGGCCCACCAGTTGCTCACGGGCAGCCGGGTCCATTTCGGGGAAGCACTTGGCCAGGTTGATCCGCACCACGTTGCGCGAACCGTTGGGAATCTTCCACATCAGCCAGCCAATACCCGCACCGACGCGCTGCACAGCGCCCCAGGGCAGCTTGGCAAACAGGCGCAGCACCCCGACCATCAGGGCGCCCTTGAACTTTTCCACAGGCGAATTCCTTATTTCAGCAAGGCGCGCATTGTAACCCCTCAGCGCAACAAGGCGGCGTAGCGATCGCAATCGGTGGTGTGGTCCATGACCATGCCGGTAGCTTGCATGAAGGCATAGCAAATAGTCGGGCCGACAAAAGTGAAGCCGGCTTTCTGCAAGGCCTTGCTCATGGCCTTGGCTTCATCGGTAACCGCCGGCACGTCGCTGCGGCCGGTGAAGTGGTTGATCTTCGGCGCGCCACCCACGAACGACCACAGCCATTCGGCAGGGTTATCCACAGCCAGCCAGGCCTGGGCATTGCGCCTTGCAGCCTTGAGCTTGAGACGGTTGCGGATGATGCCGGCATCTTGCATGAGTTCTTCGATACGTTCGTCACTCATGACGGCAAGTTGCGCCGGGTCGAAGCCGTACATGACCTGGCGGTAACGCTCGCGTTTGCGCAAAACAGTGATCCACGACAGCCCTGCCTGGAACCCTTCGAGCAAAAGCATCTCGAAGAGCAACGCCGGGTCGCGCTGTGGCGTTCCCCATTCCTGGTCATGGTAGGCCTGGTACAACGGATCGTCGGTACACCAAAAGCAGCGTGGCATAAGGCTCCAATGAGTAGAGGGCGAGGCGAATCAGGTTATACTCCCGCTCTTTACATCCGCATCCCCAGATACAGGTGAATTTCGTGAGCCAGCCTACGCCTGCCGTGCGTACCTTCCAAGACCTGATCCTCGCCCTGCAAAACTACTGGGCAGCTCAAGGTTGTGTGGTGCTTCAGCCCTACGATATGGAAGTAGGCGCCGGCACTTTCCACACCGCTACATTCCTGCGCGCCGTGGGTCCAGAAACCTGGAACGCCGCCTATGTGCAGCCTAGCCGTCGCCCTGCCGACGGGCGGTATGGCGAAAACCCCAACCGCCTGCAGCACTACTACCAGTTCCAGGTAGTGCTCAAACCAAACCCGGCCAACTTCCAGGAGCTGTACCTCGGCTCGCTGAAAGCCATTGGCCTGGACCCGCTGGTCCACGACATTCGCTTTGTCGAAGACAACTGGGAATCGCCAACCCTGGGCGCCTGGGGCCTGGGCTGGGAAATCTGGCTGAACGGCATGGAAGTGACCCAGTTCACCTACTTCCAGCAGGTAGGCGGCATCGAGTGCTACCCGGTCACCGGTGAAATCACCTATGGCCTGGAGCGCCTGGCCATGTATATCCAGGGCGTCGACTCGGTGTACGACCTGGTGTGGGCCGACGGCCCGTTCGGCAAAGTCACCTACGGCGATGTGTTCCACCAGAACGAAGTGGAGCAGTCGACCTACAACTTCGAACACGCCAATGTCGACAAGCTGTTCGAACTGTTCGACTTCTACGAAAGCGAAGCCAACCGCCTGATCAAGCTGGAGCTGCCGCTGCCGACCTACGAAATGGTCCTGAAGGCCTCGCACACCTTCAACCTGCTGGACGCCCGCCGCGCCATCTCGGTAACCGAGCGCCAGCGTTACATCCTGCGTGTACGTACCCTGGCCCGGGACGTGGCGCAAAGCTATCTGCAAGCCCGCGCACGCCTGGGCTTCCCGATGGCCACCCCTGAACTGCGTGACGAAGTGTTGGCTAAGCTGGAGGCTGCACAATGAGTGCTCAAGATTTCCTGGTAGAACTGGGCACCGAAGAGCTGCCACCTAAAGCCCTCGCCAGCCTTGGCGACGCCTTCCTGGCCGGTATCGAGAAAGGCCTGCAAGCCGCTGGCCTGAACTACACCGGCAAGCAGGTGTATGCCGCGCCGCGCCGCCTGGCCGTGCTGATTCGCCAGCTGGACGTGCAGCAGCCTGACCGCAGCATCAACATCGACGGCCCGCCCCTGCAGGCTGCTTTCAAAGACGGCGAGCCAACCCAGGCTGCCCTGGGCTTTGCCAAGAAGTGTGGCGTGGAGCTGGCCGAAATCGACCAGAGCGGCCCAAAGCTGCGCTTCACCCAGCACATCCCTGGCAAGTCCACCGTTGGCCTGCTGCCAACCATCGTCGAGGATTCGCTCAACGACCTGCCGATCCCCAAGCGCATGCGCTGGGCGGCCAGCCGTGAAGAGTTCGTGCGCCCGACCCAATGGCTGGTGATGCTGCTGGGCGACCAGGTGGTCGACTGCACCATCCTGTCGCAGAAGGCCGGCCGTGAATCCCGTGGCCACCGCTTCCACCACCCGGAAAACGTCACCATCACCACCCCGGCCAACTATGTCGAAGACTTGCGCAAAGCCTACGTGCTGGCCGACTTCGCCGAGCGCCGCGAGCTGATCAGCAAGCGTACCGCCGAGCTGGCCATGCAGCAGGAAGGCACCGCCATCGTGCCGCCGGCGCTGCTGGACGAAGTGACTGCCCTGGTCGAATGGCCGGTGCCGCTGGTGTGCTCGTTCGAGGAGCGTTTCCTCGACGTGCCGCAAGAAGCCCTGATTACCACCATGCAGGACAACCAGAAGTACTTCTGCCTGCTGGACAGCGAAGGCAAGCTGCTGCCGCGCTTCATCACCGTGGCCAACGTCGAAAGCCGCGACCCGAAGCAGATCGTGCAAGGCAACGAGAAGGTCGTGCGCCCACGCCTGACCGACGCCGAGTTCTTCTTCAAGCAGGACAAGAAGCAGCCGCTGGAAACCTTCAACGAGCGCCTGAAGAACGTGGTGTTCCAGGCTCAGCTGGGCACTGTGTACGACAAGGCCGAGCGCGTTTCCAAACTGGCCGCCTTCATCGCCCCGCTGATCGGCGGCGACGCCCAGCGCGCCGGCCGTGCCGGCCTGCTGTCCAAGTGCGACCTGGCCACCGAGATGGTCGGCGAATTCCCTGAAATGCAGGGTGTTGCCGGTTACTACTACGCGCTCAACGACGGTGAGCCGCAAGACGTTGCCCTGGCCCTGAACGAGCAGTACATGCCGCGCGGTGCTGGCGCCGAGCTGCCGCAGACCCTCACCGGTGCTGCCGTGGCCATCGCTGACAAGCTCGATACCCTGGTTGGCATCTTCGGCATCGGCATGCTGCCTACCGGCAGCAAAGACCCGTACGCCCTGCGCCGTGCCGCCCTGGGCGTGCTGCGCATCCTGATCGAGAAGCAGCTGGACCTGAACCTGACCGGTGCGGTCGAGTTCGCGGTCAAGCAGTTTGGTGCCAAGGTCAAGGCCGCTGGCCTGGCCGAGCAGGTGCTGGAGTTCATCTTCGACCGCCTGCGTGCACGTTACGAAGACGAAGGCATCGACGTGGCCACCTACCTGTCGGTACGTGCCCTGCAGCCAGGTTCTGCCCTGGACTTCGACCAGCGCGTACAGGCCGTGCAGGCCTTCCGCAAGCTGCCAGAAGCCGAAGCCCTGGCTGCGGTGAACAAGCGTGTGTCGAACCTGCTGAGCAAAGCCGAAGGCGCCATCGCCGAACAGGTCGAGCCAAAGTACTTCGATAACGCCAACGAGTTCTCCCTGTACTCGGCCATCCAGCAGGCCGACCAGGCCGTGCAACCGATGGCTGCTGCCCGCCAGTACAGCGAGTCGCTGGCCCGCCTGGCCGCCTTGCGTGACCCGGTCGATGCCTTCTTCGAGGCGGTGATGGTGAACGCCGAAGACGCCAAGGTACGTGCCAACCGTTATGCCCTGCTCAGCCGCCTGCGCGGCCTGTTCCTGGGCGTGGCCGACATTTCGCTGCTGGGGTAAGCCTTGAAACTGCTGATTCTCGACCGTGACGGGGTGATCAACCATGACTCCGACGCCTACATCAAGACGCTGGAAGAATGGGTACCGATCCCTGGCTCGGTCGAGGCCATCGCGCAGTTGAGCAAAGCGGGCTGGACCGTGGCCGTGGCCACCAACCAGTCCGGCATTGCCCGAGGCTATTACACACTGGCAACCCTCGAGGCCATGCACGCGCGCCTGCGCGCGCTGGTGGCCGAGCAGGGCGGCGAAGTGGGCCATATCGTGTATTGCCCGCATGGGCCGGATGAAGGCTGCGATTGCCGCAAGCCCAAGCCTGGCATGCTGCGGGCGATCGCCGAGCATTACCAGGTTGGCCTTGAGGGCGTCTGGTTTATCGGCGACAGCAAAGGTGACCTGGAGGCCGCCCTGGCCGTCGGTGCACAACCCGTGTTGGTAAAAACCGGCAAGGGCGAGCGGACCCTGGAAAAAGGTGTCCCTGAAACTACACTGATTTTCGACGATCTGGCTGCTATCGCCAGAGAACTAATTTAAACAGTGCGCCTTTGGGCGCACTTTTCTCAGGCGGGCATGCCCCGCAATGGTACAAGCCACTATGTCGATCCTGCAGGCGATCAGAATCTTTCTTTTTTACCTGCTGCTGGGCACCAGTTCGCTGCTGTGGTGCTCGCTGAGCTTCTTCGTCGCGCCATTCCTGTCGTTCCCCAAGCGCTACACATTCATCAACGTGTACTGGTGCCGCTGCGCGCTGTTCCTGGTGCGTACCATCCTGGGAATCAACTACAAGGTCACTGGCGCCGAGAACGTGCCCAATGAGCCCTGCGTGATCCTGTCCAACCACCAGAGCACCTGGGAGACGTTCTTCCTTTCCCAGTACTTTTCGCCGCTGAGCCAGGTGCTCAAGCGCGAGCTGCTTTACGTGCCATTCTTCGGTTGGGCCATGGCCATGCTGCGGCCGATCGCGATCAACCGCGACAACCCCAAGGAAGCGTTGCGCCAGGTGGCGAGCAAGGGTGACGAACTGCTCAAGCAGAAGACCTGGGTGCTGATCTTCCCGGAGGGCACCCGCGTGCCGTTCGGCACCGTGGGCAAGTTCTCCCGCGGTGGTACTGCGCTGGCCGTGAATGCCGGGTTGCCGGTGCTGCCGATTGCCCACAATGCCGGCAAATTCTGGCCCAAGACCGGTTGGGGCAAACGCGCCGGCACCATCGAGGTGGTGATTGGCGAGCCGATGTACGCCAACGGCACCGGGCCACGGGCCATCGCCGAGCTCAACGACCGCGCTCAGGCGTGGAACGAAGCGACCCAGCGGGCCATGGGTTCGCTGCCGCCAGCAGAAGAAAAACCGCAGGAGCAAATGGCCTGAGCATCTGTGGATAACTTGTGAGCAGTTTTTCGATAGAATGCTTGAAGTGATCGCTAAGTAATTGAATTAGCTGTTTATTTCAGCGTGTTACATTTTTCTGAAAAACGTGCATAAGTTTTTTTGTGGCATAAAAAAACCGGCTTTTACAGCCGGTTTTTTTGCGCCGTGTGAACAGCCTCAGACCTTGTCGAGATCTACATCCTTGGTTTCTTTCAGGCAGAAGATCCCCACCACCAGGCTTATCCCGGTGACCAGCACCGGGTACCACAGCCCATAGAAGATATCCCCCGTGTAAACCACCAACGCGAACGATACCGTTGGCAGGAAGCCACCAAACCAGCCATTGCCAATATGGTAGGGCAGGGACATCGAGGTGTAGCGGATGCGGGTCGGGAACAGCTCGACCATCACCGCTGCCAACGGGCCATAGGTCATGGTGGCGATCAGGATCATGGCCACGATCAATGCCACCACCATCACTTGGTTGACTTGCGCCGGGTCAGCCTTTGCCGGGTAGCCAGCCTTCTCGATTGCCGTACGCATGGCGGTTTCGTCGAAACCATTGATGGCCTTGTCACCGATGTTCACCACCACATCACTGCCAGCCACGCTCACCGAACTGTACGGCAGGCCCTGCTTGACAAGGAACGTCTTGACCTTGTCGCACGGGCTGTCGAAACGTGCCTTACCCACCGGGTCGAACTGGAAGGTACAGCCTTGCGGGTCGGCGGTGACCACGATCGGCGCCTGCCGGCTGGCAGCGTCGATCTGCGGGTTGGCGTAATGGCTCAGCGCCTTGAACAGCGGGAAGTACAGCACAGTGGCCAGCAACAGGCCGAGCATCAGGATCGGCTTGCGGCCGACACGGTCAGACAGCCAGCCGAAGAACACGAAGAACGGCGCACCGATCACCACACTGATAATCAGCAGTGTGTTGGCCTGGGCCGGGTCCATCTTCAACATCTGGGTCATGAAGAACAACACGTAGAACTGCGCCGTGTAGAAGGTCACGGCTTGCCCGGCGTTGATGCTGAACAGGGCGGTGAGCACCACTTTCAGGTTCGGCCAGGAGGTGAACGACTCACGGATCGGCGACTTGCTGACCTTGCCTTGGGCCTTCATTTTCACGAACGCCGGCGACTCGTGCATGCTCATGCGGATCCAGGTGGAAATGGCCAGCAGTACGATCGACAGCAGGAACGGCAAGCGCCAGCCCCATGTTTCGAACTGGTCGCCACTGATATAGCGGCTACCCAGCACCACCAGCAGCGACAGCAACAGGCCAAGGGTGGCGGTGGACTGAATGAAACCGGTGTAGAAGCCCCGTTTGCCCTGGGGCGCATGTTCGGCCACATAAGTGGCGGCACCGCCGTACTCACCGCCCAGCGCCAGCCCCTGCAGCATACGCAGGATCACCAGAATGATCGGTGCAGCAATACCGATGCTGGCATAAGTGGGCAACAGCCCCACGGCGAAGGTGGACAGGCCCATCAGCACGATGGTGACCAGGAAGGTGTACTTGCGGCCAATCATGTCGCCCAGGCGGCCAAACACCAATGCACCGAACGGCCGCACCAGGAAGCCCGCGGCAAAGGCCATGAGGGCGAAAATGAAGGCGGTGGTGTCGTTCACCCCAGCAAAGAACTGCTTGCTGATGACTGCTGCCAATGCACCATAGAGAAAAAAGTCATACCACTCGAAAACCGTCCCGAGGGATGACGCGAAAATGATCTTGCGTTCTTCACGGCTGCTGGAGCTGCTGGCTGCCGCACCCTGCTCTTGGATGTAATCCGACATCGTTGCTGTCCTCGGCCCGCAGGCCACAGTGATTATTCTTTTTGTTCCACTGTCGGCGGCTTTCGACCGCGAGCCGCCGGTGTTGCACGCACCCAGGTCAGGGGGTCGGTATTGCGTCTTCGTTCAAATAGGTCTGGGTAGCAGCTCCTTTGAGGATCAGTTGCGCCGCCTTCTCGGCGATCATCAGGGTGGGTGAACAGGTATTGCCGGAGGTGATCTGCGGCATGATCGAGGCATCGGCCACGCGCAAGCCGGGGATGCCGTGTACGCGCAGCTGGTTATCCACAACGTCCATGGCACCGTTGCCCATGCGGCAAGTACCGACGGGGTGGAAGATAGTCGTGCCGATCTGGCCGGCTGCTTCAAACAATTGTTCTTCTGTTTGCAGGGCCGGCCCGGGCAGGTATTCCTTGGGCGCGAATGCGGCGAGGGCCGGGGCCTGGACGATACGCCGGGTGAGACGAATGGAATCGGCAGCGACGCGCAGGTCCTGTGGGTCACTGAGGTAATTGGGGTCGATCAGCGGCGTGCTGTTCATGTCGGTGCTGCGGATGTCGATACGCCCCCGGCTGGCTGGGCGCAAGTTGCACACCGAGGCGGTGAACGCCGGGAACTGATGCAGCGGCTCGCCAAAACGCTCCAGTGACAGCGGCTGCACGTGGTACTGCACGTTGGCGGTGGCGTGCTCCGGGCTTGAACGCACGAACGCACCCAGTTGGCTTGGCGCCATTGCCAGCGGGCCGCTGCGGTCGTAAAGGTAACGCAGGCCCATGCCCATCTTGCCCCACAGGCTGTTGGCCATCTGGTTCAAGGTGCGGGTGTTGCGAATCTGGTAGATCAGGCGCAGTTGCAGGTGGTCCTGAAGGTTGCCACCCACGCCCGGCATGTCGTGGCGAACGGCGATACCCAGGCTTTCCAGCAGTTGCCGCGGGCCGATGCCGGAGCGCTGCAGAATACCGGGTGAACCGACAGCGCCAGCGCAAAGGATGATCTCGCGGCGCGCCGCGAACTCGTGCCAGGCACCTTGCCAAAATGCTTTCACCGCCCGCGCCCGGGTGTTGTTGAGCAGTACCTGATCTACCTGAACACCGGTCAGCACGGTGAGGTTGGCGCGGTGCTTGATCGGCCGCAGGAAGGCTTTGGACGCATTCCAGCGCACGCCACTACGCTGGTTGACCTGAAAGTATCCACAGCCTTGGTTGTCGCCGGTGTTGAAGTCGTCCACCTTGCCGATGCCGCTTTGCTCGGCAGCATCACGGAACGCATCAAGGATCGGCCAGCTGTAGCGCTGGCGCTCGACCCGCCATTCGCCTTCGCTGCCGTGGTGGTCGCTGGCGCCGGCAAAGTGGTTCTCGCTGGCCTTGAACAGCGGCAGTACATCTTTCCATGCCCAGCCGTCGTTGCCTTGCTCGGCCCAACGGTCGTAATCCGCTGCCTGGCCGCGCATGTAGATCATGCCGTTGATCGAGGAACAGCCACCGAGCACCTTGCCGCGCGGGTAGCCCAGTGCGCGACCGCCAAGGCCAGCCTGGGCCTCGGTCTTGAAGCACCAGTCGGTGCGCGGGTTGCCGATGCAGTAGAGATAACCCACGGGAATGTGGATCCAGGGGTAGTTGTCGCGGCCACCCGCTTCCAGCAACAAGACGCGGCAGGAGGGGTCGGCGGACAAACGATTGGCAAGCAGGCAACCGGCAGGACCGGCCCCTACGACCACGTAGTCAAAGACAGAATCGGCTGATGGCATGTGCAACCTCGGGCCTGATTATTATTCTTGTCCCGATCCATCTTAGTGAGTAATTTCGTGGAGGGAACACGAGATTTCACGCAGCCGCTGTGCGTTTTAGCACAGCGGTAAGCCTGTACCGGCCTCTTCGCGGGCTCGCCCGCTCCCACAGGGTTTCGCTGTACCTGTGGGAGCGGGCGTGCCCGCGAATGGGCCGGAACGAACTGCCACAAAGGATCAGCATGTTCGACTGGAACGATCTGCGGTTTTTCCTCGAGTTGCAGCGCAGCGGCCGCCTGCTTACCGCCGCCAAGCGCCTCAATACCACCCACAGCACCGTGGCCCGGCATATCGAGAGCATCGAGCGAAGCCTGGGCACCGCGCTGTTCGTGCAGCATGCCCAGGGCTACGAGCTGACCCCCTCGGGCCAGGCCCTGCTCAAACACGCCGAGGCGATGGAAAACGTGGCGCTGCTGGCGCAGGAAGAAATCACCCAGGCAATCACTCCGCTGGGCAAGATTCGCCTGGGGGTGACCGAAGGCATCGGCATCATGTTCTTCACCCCGCGCATGAACGCATTGTTCGAGCGCTACCCCGGCCTTGAAGTGGAGCTGGTCGCCGTACCGCGCTTCGTCAGCATCCTCAACCGCGAAGCAGAAATCAGCATCCACCTGGAGCGCCCCAACGCCGACCTGCTGATTACCCGCAAACTCACCGACTATCGCTTGGCCTTGTACGCCAGCCCGGGCTACCTGGACCGCGCACCGCCCCTGCGCAACCGCGAGGACCTGGCCCGGCACAGCTGGATCGGCTACGTCGACGACCTGTTGTTCAGCCAGGAACTGCTGTTTCTGAACAGCTTCTGCCGGGCCCCGAGCGTGGTGTTTCGCAGCACCAGCGTAATTGCTCAACAGGCCGCTGCCCGTGCCGGGCTTGGCATCGCCGTACTGCCCAACTACATGGCCCGCCACGACCCGGCGCTGGTGCGCGTGCTGCCTGGCGAAACCATCCAGCGCAGCTACTGGATCTGCACCCGCCGCGAACTGCACAAATCGGTACGCCTGCGGGTGGTGTGGGACTACCTGCTGGCGCTTTGCGCGGCGGAACAGGACGAGCTGTTAGCTCAATAGCGCCTTGCCAGCCAGTAGCAACGCGGCCGCCCAACCGGCCATCGCAAACAGCTGTTGCAAGCGCGGCCCGGCCAGCCTTACAGCCAATGGCCGCGCCAGCAGCAGGCCGATCACTGCGCCGACGGCGAACGGCGTGCCGACTTGCCAGTGCATCACACCCGCCAGGCTGGCACTGACCACGCTGCCGGTCGACACCAGGGCGATCACCGCCAACGAGGTGGAAACGATGCTGGCCATGCGCAGGTTTGTATAGCGGTTCAGGGCCGGGATGATGACAAACCCTCCACCCACCCCTAACAGGCCGGATAGCAGCCCGGACAAAGCACCCGTGAATGCCAGGGCGCGAGCGCAGGGTAGGGTCCAGCGCAAGCGGCCCTGCAAAGGGTTGAGTACACAGGGTTCGATGTAGCGATGGGCGTCATTGGCTTCGCCGCGCAATTCCTTGGCCGCCTTGCGCCAAATGCGCAGGCAGGCATATACCAGCACACCGGCGAACACCAACTGCAAGGGCGTATTCGGCAGCTGGTGAGCCAGCATCAATCCAAACGGCGCAGCTACTACGCCGATCAACGCAATGAACAGCGCCGCTCGATAACGCACCAGCCCCTGGCGCAAGCCCAGCACTGCACCAACCGCCGCTGCCATGCCTACCGCCAGCAGCCCGACCGGTGCAGCCTCGACCATCGACAGCCCCAAACCGAACACCAGCAACGGCACTGCAAGAATGCCTCCGCCAGCACCGGTCAACGCAAGCACCGCACCGATAACCGCGCCCAGTCCGGCGCCCAACAATTGATGTTCGATCACTGCCTACCCTCAGCTACCAGCGGCTGCGGGCGGGCCAGCCACTCGCGCCCCTTCAGCATGCCTTGCCAATACAACGGCGGCAGCGCCTGCGCCTTGAGCAACCAGGCCAGACGGGTCGGCTTGCGACCATCCAGCAACCAATTGGGGAAGCTCGGTGCCAGCTTGCCGCCATAGGTGAATTCGGCCAGCACAATCTTGCCGCGCTCGACTGTCAGCGGGCATGAGCCATAGCCATCGTACTGAGCCAGGGTTGGCAGCCTGCCCAGCGCCACCAGCACGTTGTTTGCCACTACCGGTGCCTGCTTGCGAGCAGCCGCAGCGGTCTTGGCATTGCTGGTATTGGCCACGTCACCCAAGGCATGGATATTGGTGTACTTGCGATGGCGCAGGGTATGCGGGTCGACATCGACCCAGCCGGTGCTGTCGGCCAATGGGCTTTCGCGAATGAAATCCGGTGCCACCTGTGGCGGTACCACATGCAGCATGTCGAAGGCTTCAGTGCGTGATTCGCTGCTGCCATCAGCCAAGGTGTGCACGAAGGTGGCACGCTTTCCAGGGCCATCCACGGCTACCAGTCGGTGGGAAAAGTTGAGATCCACGGCGTATTTTTCAATGTACTTCATCAGCGCGGGCACGTAGTCCGCCACACCGAACAAAACTGCACCGGCATTGAAAAAGCTGGCTTTCACCGCCCCCAGGTGGCCGTGACGCAGCCAGTGGTCGCACGACAGGTACAGCGCCTTCTGCGGCGCACCCGCACATTTGATCGGCATGGGCGGTTGGCTGAACACGGCGCGGCCTTGCTTGAGTTTCTGCACCAGCTCCCAGGTGTAGGGCGCCAGGTCGTAGCGATAGTTGGAGGTGACACCGTTACGGCCCAGGGTCTCACTGAGGCCATCGATGGCAGCCCAGTCCAGTTTGAGCCCGGGGCAGACGACCAGCTGTTCATAGCTGATGGCGGAGCCGTCTTCAAGCACGACCAACTGGCCCAGCGGGTCGAACCCCTGCACCCGCGCCTTGACCCAGCGCACACCGCGCGGGATGGTCGAGGCCATGGTGCGGGCAGTACTCGGGGCGTTGAACACACCGGCGCCGACCATGGTCCAGCCGGGTTGGTAGTAATGCACTTCGGCGGGGTCGATCAAGGCAACGTCCAGCGACGGGTCACGGCTGACCAGGCTGGAAGCAGTGGCGATACCGGCGGCACCGGCACCGACGATGACCACCTTGTGGTGGTCGGTATTGGCAGGGGACAACAAGGCAGGCATGGCGGTAAATCCTGGAAATCTGGTTATGGGGCAGGGCGGTTACAGCTTGTTCAGCGGGATCTTCAAATAGCTCACGCCGTTCTCTTCGGGCGCAGGAAGCTGGCCGCTGCGCATGTTCACCTGTACCGAAGGCAGGATCAGCACGGGCATGTCGAGGGTCTTGTCGCGGGCTTCACGCATGGCGACGAAACTGTCCTCGTCGATGCCCTGGCGAATGTGGATGTTGCTGGCGCGCTGCTCTGCCACGGTAGTGACGTACTGCATGTCGCGGCCACCTGGCAGGTAGTCGTGGCACATGAACAGCCGGGTCTGGTCGGGGAACGCCAGCAGACGACGGATCGAACGGTACAGGGTGCGGGCATCGGCACCCGGGAAGTCGCAGCGGGCAGTGCCGTAGTCGGGCATGAACAGGGTATCGCCGACGAACACAGCGATCTCACCGGCGTCCTGGATCATGAAACTCATGCACGCTGGGGTATGCCCTGGGGTGTGCAGTGCACGGGCATGCAGGTTGCCAATATGGAAACCTTCCTCATCTTCAAACAACACGTCGAACTGGCTGCCATCGCGGGCAAAGCCGGGCTCGGCGTTGAACAAGGCCCCGAACACTTTCTGCACCTGGGTGATATGCGCGCCGATGGCGGTATGGCCGCCCAGCTGTTCTTTCAGGTATGCCGCCGCGGAGAGGTGGTCGGCATGTACATGGGTTTCCAGCACCCACTGTACGTCAGCCCCCAAGGCCTTCACCCGGTCGATCAACTGGTCCGCCGAGGCGGTACAGGTACGCCCTGACTTGGGGTCATAGTCGAGGACGCTGTCGATCAATGCACACTTGCGGGTTTCGCCGTCCATGACCAGGTAGCTGATGGTCGAGGTCGCCTTGTCGAAGAAGGCTTCCACGTGAAGGTTGTTGCCGATGATCATCACGTTCTCCAATTTATTCCGCCACGCCCTAGTAGAGGCGTAGGCAGTGAATGGAGGTTTATCAAGATGCATGCCAGGCTTTTTCCAGTAGACGGGCCAACAAAGCCTGCCTTTTCTGGTGCCTGCCTGGCGAGTTGGCAGCGGTGTTGGCAGTCGACTGTCAGCCAATGGCAGTGTTTGGCAGTCCTTGTTACCCTGCGCCGGTCATCCAAACGGTGCCGTCATGCCTCAAGCCCAACCCCTCATCCTGGCTCTGGTGTCCTACCTTGAGCACGATGCCTTGCCCACCATCGTACTGGACACCGACTACAACATCCTGGCCGCCAACGCCGCCTACCGCCGCCAGTTCGGTCACCACGAACAAGCGCCGTTGGGCGAGAAGTGCCACAAGGTCTCGCATCACTACGCCGTGCCCTGCGACCAGACCGGTGAGCATTGCCCGATGCGCAAGGCCTGGGACAGCAAATTGCCGGAGCGGGTATTGCACATTCATCACACCCCACGCGGCCCCGAGCATGTGGATGTCGAGCTACGCCCGATCCTGGATGAGCAGGGCAGGGTGGTGGCGTATGTAGAGCGCCTGACCACCATCACCCTCGCTTCGGCACAGCCTCAGGAACAAGGGCTGGTCGGCCGGGCGCCAGCGTTCAAGGTTGCACTGGCCAGCCTGCAACGTGCGGCACCAGCGCAGATTCCTGTGTTGTTGCAGGGGGAATCGGGAACGGGCAAGGAGCTGTTCGCCCGGGCAGTGCACATGGGTAGCCCCAGGGCCAATGGTCCGCTGGTGGTAGTCGACTGCACCGGCCTGACCGAGTCGTTGTTCGAGAGTGAATTGTTCGGTTACGAGAAGGGCGCGTTCACTGGCGCCAACCAGCGCAAGATCGGCCTGGCTGAGGCCGCGCATGGCGGCACCCTGTTCCTCGACGAAATTGGCGAAGTACCGCTGGGGATGCAGGTGAAGCTGTTACGCCTTATCGAGTCCGGTAGCTTCCGCCCGGTGGGCAGCCTGCGCACGGTGCATTCCGATTTTCGCCTGGTATCGGCGACGCACAAACCGCTCAGGCAGATGGTTGCGGAAGGTAGCTTCCGCGAAGACCTCTACTACCGCATCAGCGGTTTCCCGATTCGTCTGCCGGCGCTGCGCGAGCGAGTCGAAGACTTGCCGTTGCTGGCGCAGAGCCTGCTGCAACGCATGGCCGGGAAATCGACGCCAAGCTTGAGCGACGATGCCTTGCGGCAGCTGGGGTTGCATCCGTTTCCGGGGAACATCCGCGAGCTGCGCAATATTCTGGAGCGGGCGCGGTTGTTTGCTGATGACGGGGTGATTCGCCCGGAGCATTTGCCGGAAGACATTGGGCCAGCGTCAGTGGTGAAGTCAGGCCGACGGCGCAATGACCTAGGGGAGTTGGCGCAGGCCCTTGAACAGTTCAAGGGCTCGCGCAGTGAGCTGGCGCTTCATTTAGGAATGAGCGAACGCACGCTGTATCGCCGCTTGAAGGCGCTCGGCCTTAACTAGGTACTGCCGACTGGCGCAGTCTTTTGTGGGAGCGGGCATGCCCGCGAACACCGGCAAAGCCGGTGCCATCCACCGTGTCGCCTGTTTCGCGGCGGTTCGACGCCTCGACACGCCCGCTCCCACAGGGACCGCGCCAAGTTTTAGAACTGAGCAAGGGCCCACCTTTACCGGACCTTTACCTCTGTCCTGACATTAAACCGCCAAAACAGTGGTCTGATTGGTTAACCGTACAGAGGACCGCACCAAATGAAGAAAACCCTAACCGTGATCTGCGCCGCGCTCATGCTCAGCGCACCACTGGCCAGCTTCGCGCAGCCGGGCCCACCCGACCGGCATGATGGTGGCCCTTCGCACCAAGGCAACCCGCCGCATGGTCAACCGCAACAACAAGGCAGGCATGACAACGGCCGCGGTCCCGCTTACCGTGACCCGAACTTCCGCCCACAACAAGGCATGCCGGTACCCCACCAACAATGGCAGCGTGGGCATGCTGTGGACCCGCACTACCGTGGTGACCGCTACTGGGTGACCGACTGGAAAGCGCGCCACCTTTACGCGCCACCGCGGGATCATCGTTGGTTGTACGTGAACGGCGACTATGTGCTGGTGGCAATTGCCAGTGGGGTGATCGTGAACATTCTCACCGGCTACTGAAGGCCTGTTCCACGTGGAACGTTGGCTCATTGCTAGGGGATTTCGCCAAATCTTGCATGTAGTCCCACGTTGGGACTACACTGCAAGCCATGAAGATTATCGCCATCAGCCAGTTGAAGTCGTTTTGGGAAACCTACCCAAAAGCTGAACAACCATTACGCGCATGGGTAGACGAAACCAGGAATGCTAAATGGGTGAGCCCTGATGTCATCAAGAGCCAATACCGTAACGCAATCATCCTGAAGGGCAGGCGCGTCGTCTTCAATATCAAAGGCAACGATTACAGGCTGGTGGTAGCCGTTGCCTACCGCTTTGGAGCGGTCTACATAAAATTTGTCGGCACGCACGAGGATTACGACAAAATCGACGCAAACACTGTGGAGATGGAGTGACCATTTATGAACATCCGCCCAATCCGCACCGATGATGACTACCGGGCTGCGCTCAAAGAGATCTCTCCGCTGTTTGAGAATGAGCCAGAACCTGGCACGCCCGAGGGAGATGCTTTTGAGGTCATGATCACCTTGATCGAGGCTTACGAGAGCAAGCATTTTCCAGTGGAGTTGCCAGACCCAATCGAGGCCATCAAGTTTCGCATGGAACAGTCCGGCCTCACCGCTGCCGATCTGGCTCCTGCCATCGGTAAGACAAACCGGGTCTATGAAGTGCTGAACCGTAAGCGCTCTTTGACGCTGCCCATGATATGGAAGCTGCACGATCTGTTTGGCATTCCGGCAGAAAGCCTGATCAAGCCCGTGAAGATGGCTTAAAGGCCACCAGAATCTATCTTTGGAGGATGTGGTGGACGCATTTCATGTGCAGGACATCCACGAGGTCAAGCATCAACAACCGGACGCGCTGCCCTGGGCGCAAAGCATGCACTCTCTGATCACCCAAGCGAGGTTTTTGCAGGCTGCCTACAGGGCTTTGTTGATACCGTCCTGATTGATCCCAGCGTTCGGTACTCATTGCTCTATGGAAAAGAAAAACCCCGGCACCAAGGCCGGGGTTTCTCCTATAAGGCGACAGTAACTCGGCCATTTGCGAAAATTAATACGCCCATCGACTTAAATCAGAAGTCCAGGTTAGAAACCGACAGCGCGTTGCTTTCAATGAACTCACGACGCGGCTCGACTGCATCACCCATCAGGGTGTTGAAAATCTGGTCAGCAGCGATCGCATCCTCAATGGTGACCTTGAGCATACGGCGCACGGTTGGGTCCATGGTGGTTTCCCACAGCTGGTCCGGGTTCATCTCACCCAGCCCTTTGTATCGCTGGATGGTATGACGCTTGGTGGTCTCGTTCATCAGCCAGTCGAGGCCTTCCTTGAACTCGACGATTGCCTTGCGACGCTCACCGCGCTGCACGTAAGCACCTTCACCCAGCAGGCTCGACAACTTGGCACCAATGTTCACCACCGTGCGATAGTCATTGCTGCCGAAGAAGTCGCGGTTGAAGGTGACGTAGCTGGCCAGGCCGTGGGAGGTGACTTCCACTTCCGGCAGCCATACGTTGCGTTCTTTGTCTTCACGCAGGCTGGCGTTGTAAACCAGGCCAGACTTCTGGCTGTTGTTCAGGCGCGCCTGGAACTGGGCCAGCCAGGCTTGCATCACAGCGTGGTCACCCAACTGCTCCAGCGTCACCTCTGGCAGGTAGATGAAGTGCTCGGTGATGTCTTCCGGGTACAGGCGCGAGAGGCGCTTGAGGGTTTTCATCACGCTGCGGAACTCGTTCACCAGGCTTTCCAGCTGCACACCGGAAACCGCTGGCGCCGACTCGTCCAGGTGCAGGCTGGCATCCTCCAGGGCCGACTGGGTCATGTACTCTTCCATGGCCTCATCGTCCTTGATGTACTGCTCCTGCTTGCCTTTCTTCACCTTGTACAGTGGAGGCTGGGCAATGTAGATGTAGCCACGCTCGACCAGTTCTGGCAACTGACGGAAGAAGAAAGTCAGCAGCAGGGTACGGATGTGCGAACCGTCGACGTCAGCATCGGTCATGATGATGATGTTGTGATAACGCAGCTTGTCGATGTTGTACTCTTCGCGGCCGATACCACAGCCCAGCGCGGTGATCAGCGTGCCCACTTCCTGGGAGGAAATCATCTTGTCGAAGCGTGCTTTCTCGACGTTGAGGATTTTACCCTTCAACGGCAGGATCGCCTGGGTACGACGGTTACGGCCTTGCTTGGCCGAGCCACCAGCGGAGTCACCCTCCACCAGGTACAGTTCGGAAAGGGCAGGGTCCTTTTCCTGGCAGTCCGCCAGTTTGCCCGGCAGGCCAGCGATATCCAGCGCACCTTTGCGGCGAGTCATCTCACGGGCTTTACGGGCCGCTTCGCGGGCACGGGCTGCGTCGATCATCTTGCCAACGACGGCCTTGGCTTCGCTCGGGTTTTCCAGAAGGAAGTCGGCGAAGTACTTGTTCATTTCCTGTTCCACGGCGGTTTTCACCTCCGAGGAGACCAGCTTGTCTTTGGTCTGCGAACTGAACTTGGGGTCCGGCACCTTCACCGAGATGATCGCGGTCAAGCCTTCACGGGCGTCGTCACCCGTGGTTGCCACCTTGTTCTTCTTGGCCAGGCCTTCCTGCTCGATATAGCTGTTCAGGCTACGGGTCAGCGAAGAACGGAAACCAACAAGGTGCGTACCACCGTCGCGCTGTGGAATGTTGTTGGTGAAGCACAGCAGGTTTTCGTTGAAGCTGTCGTTCCACTGCAGAGCCACTTCCACACCCACGCCATCGTCACGCTGAACGTTGAAGTGGAACACCTGGGAGTTAACCGGCGTCTTATTGGTGTTCAGGTACTCGACGAACGCACGCAGGCCGCCTTCGTACTTGAAGAACTCTTCCTTACCGCTGCGCTCATCCTTCAACAGAATGCCAACGCCCGAGTTCAGGAACGACAACTCGCGAATACGCTTGGCCAGGATGTCCCAGCTGAAGTGGATATTCTTGAAGGTCTCAGCCGACGGTTTGAAGTGGATGTGAGTGCCGGTGGTTTCGCTCTCACCCACGACTGCCATCGGCGCTTGTGGTACGCCGTGAACGTAGGTCTGTTCCCAGATCTTGCCGCTACGGCGAACGGTCAGCACCAACTTCTCGGACAGGGCGTTCACCACGGAAACACCCACGCCGTGCAGGCCGCCGGATACCTTGTAGGAGTTATCGTCGAACTTACCGCCGGCGTGCAGTACGGTCATGATGACCTCGGCTGCGGAAACGCCTTCTTCTTTATGCACGTCAACCGGAATGCCGCGACCGTTGTCGCGCACACTGATGGATTCGTCAGGGTGGATGATGACGGTGATGTCATCGCAGTGACCGGCGAGGGCTTCGTCGATCGAGTTGTCGACCACCTCGAAGACCATGTGGTGCAGGCCGCTACCATCATCGGTGTCGCCAATGTACATGCCGGGACGCTTGCGTACGGCATCCAAACCTTTCAGCACCTTGATGCTGGAGGAGTCGTACGTTTGATTTTCGCTCATGCCTTCACTCCCGATGGTCGTGGGTCTGGGTGATACGGCCTTGTTCCACGTGGAACAAAGCAACTGGCGTTTCCGTCTGCCAGCCTTCCCTCAGTAATTCGTGGTCTACACAGGTGATGAACACCTGGCAGCGTAATTCTTCAAGCAAGCGGCACAGCGCGCGGCGATGCTTATCGTCCAGTTCGGACGGCAAGTCATCCACGAGATAAATACAGTGACCGCGGCGAGCCTGACTAACGAGGTGGCCTTGGGCAATACGCAATGCGCACACCACCAGCTTTTGCTGACCACGCGACAGGATGTCGGCTGCGTTGTTGGCAGCCAGACGAAGACGCAGATCAGCACGCTGCGGACCGGCCTGGGTATGGCCCATCTGCTGATCGCGAAGGAGAGAGGAGGCGAGTACTTCTTGCAGTTCCCGGTCCTTGTCCCAGCCTCGGTAGTAGCTCAGGGTCAACCCGTCCAGCTCGACCAGTTCGCTCAGGGTTCGCTCGAAGACGGGCTTCAAGGCCTTGATGTAATTGCGACGGTATTCATCTATTTCCGCGCTGGCCAGGCACAACTCCCGGTCCCAGGCGGCTTGCGAAGCTGGGTCAAGTGTACCATGACGCAACCATGAGTTCCGCTGCCGCAGCGCCTTCTGCAGCCGTTGCCAGGCTGGCAGAAAACGAGGTTCCACGTGGAACACCCCCCAATCCAGGAACTGGCGGCGTATTTTCGGGGCGCCTTCCAACAGCCGGAAACTGTCTGGGTTGATGAGCTGAAGCGGTAGCAACTCCGCCAATTGCGCAGCACTGCGCGCGTTCTGCCCATCAATGCGAATTGTGAACTCCCCCTGACGCTCCCGAGACACACCCAGTTTACTGGTGCCTCCCTCGGTCAACTCCACTTCGCCGAACACGGTACACGCCGGTTGTTCGTACTGAATAACCGGATTCAGGCGGGTACTGCGAAATGAGCGCGCCAGCCCAAGCAGATGCACGGCTTCAAGCACGCTGGTCTTGCCACTGCCGTTGGCGCCGTAAAGGATGTTGATGCGGGGGGAGGGTGAGAGTGTCACCGGGTGCAAGTTGCGCACCGCGGTGACCATGATACGTCGAAGGGACATTTCGCCTGCTACAGGTTACAGGCGCATCGGCATGACGACGTAGGAAGAATCGTCATTGCCAGCTTCCTGCAGCAGGGCACTGCTGTTGGAGTCGGACAAGATCAGACGAACTTGCTCGGTAGTCATCACGCCCAGCACGTCCAGCAGGTAGCTGACGTTGAAACCGATTTCCAGCGAGCTACCTTCGTAATCCACGCTGATTTCTTCTTCAGCTTCTTCCTGCTCAGGGTTGTTTGCCTGAATCTTCAGTTGCCCGGCAGCCAATTGCAGGCGAATACCGCGGTACTTTTCGTTGGAAAGAATCGCAGTACGGCTGAAGGCTTCGCGCAGCGCTTGTCGATCACCGACTACCAGCTTGTCGCCGCCCTTGGGCAATACGCGCTCGTAATCCGGGAACTTGCCGTCCACCAGCTTGGAGGTGAAGGTGAATTCACCGGTAGTGGCGCGAATGTGGTGCTGGCCCAGAACAATGCTGACCATGCCTTCCGGGTCGGTCAGCAGGCGCGCCAGCTCCAGGATACCTTTGCGCGGCACGATGACCTGGTGGCGATCTTCCTGCTCGATCGGCGCGGTCATGGAGCACAGCGCCAGACGGTGGCCATCAGTGGACACTGCGCGCAGGGTGTTACGGGAAACCTCCAGCAGCATGCCGTTGAGGTAGTAACGCACATCCTGCTGAGCCATGGCGAAGCTGGTGCGCTCGATAAGGCGGCGCAGCTTGCTTTGTTCAAGATTGCAGGTCAGCGACCCCGGGCCTTCTTCCACAGTCGGGAAGTCGTTGGCTGGCAGGGTCGACAGGGTAAAGCGGCTGCGGCCGGCCTTTACCAACAGTTTCTGCTCGTCGACCTTGATATCGATCAGGGCGTCGTTCGGCAGGCTTTTGCAAATGTCCATCAGCTTGCGCGCCGGCACAGTGATTTCGCCGGGCTCGGCCGGCTCTTCCAGTTGTACTCGGCCTACCAGTTCGACTTCCAGGTCGGTACCGGTCAACGACAGTTGCTGGCCTTGCACGACCAGCAGTACGTTGGACAGGACCGGCAAGGTCTGACGGCGCTCTACGACACCGGCGACCAGTTGCAGGGGTTTCAACAGGGCTTCGCGTTGAATGGTGAAATGCATGGTCTAGTCCCTTGCCTTCAATTAGCTGCGCAGACGGCCATCAGGTCGTCAGCGTCCGCAGCAGGTTCTTGTAGTCCTCGCGGATGTCCGCGTCGGATTCCTTCAATTCGTTGATCTTGCGGCAGGCATGCAGCACGGTCGTGTGGTCGCGGCCACCAAACATGTCGCCGATTTCCGGCAAACTGTGGTTGGTCAGCTCCTTGGAAAGGGCCATGGCCACCTGGCGCGGGCGTGCGACAGAGCGCGAACGACGCTTGGACAACAGATCAGAGATCTTGATCTTGTAGTACTCGGCGACGGTGCGCTGAATGTTATCCACACTGACCAGCTTGTCTTGCAGCGCCAACAAGTCTTTAAGCGACTCGCGGATAAGCTCGATAGTGATATCGCGGCCCATGAAGTGCGAGTGCGCAATGACCCGTTTCAGTGCACCTTCCAGCTCACGTACGTTGGAACGAATACGTTGAGCAATGAAGAAGGCCGCATCATGCGGAAGCTCGACCTTGGCCTGGTCAGCCTTCTTCATCAGGATGGCCACGCGGGTTTCCAGCTCTGGTGGCTCGACAGCCACCGTCAGCCCCCAACCAAAGCGCGACTTCAAGCGCTCTTCCAGGCCTTCGATCTCCTTGGGATAACGGTCAGAAGTAAGGATTACCTGCTGGCCGCCCTCAAGCAGGGCGTTGAAGGTGTGGAAAAACTCTTCCTGAGAGCGCTCTTTACGGGCAAAGAACTGGATGTCGTCGATCAGCAACGCATCCACCGAGCGGTAGAAGCGCTTGAATTCGTTGATGGCGTTGAGCTGCAGGGCCTTGACCATGTCTGCGACGAAACGCTCCGAATGCAGGTACACGACCTTGGCGTTCGGGTTCTTCTTCAGCAGGTGGTTACCCACAGCATGCATGAGGTGGGTCTTACCCAAGCCTACGCCACCGTAGAGGAACAGTGGGTTGTAACCATGCTTGGGGTTATCAGCCACCTGCCAGGCAGCTGCACGCGCCAGCTGGTTCGACTTACCTTCGACGAAGGTGTCGAAGGTGAAGGTGCGGTTCAGGTAGCTGGTGTGCTTGAGCGCACCTTCAACCTGCACGGTGCGCTGTTCGGTCCGGGCGCTGCTGGCGGGTGCCGTTGCCGGCTCGGCCATGGCATCGAAGCTGTCACGCGAGGACTGCTCGGCCAGTTCATTGACCAGCACGGGCTCCACGGCCGCAACAGTAACCGGCTCGACCGCCGCCACTGCCGGCACGGCTTTTGGCGCCTGGCTTTGCGCCAGCGAAGCTGCCACAGCTGCACTGACCGGCGCGTTGGGCGCAGCGCGTGGGGCCGAGCTGCGGCGGCTGCCTATTAACAAGGAAAGGGCAGGCGCGATACCGCTGCCGTTTTCACCCAACAGCTCGAGCAAACGGCCCAGGTACTTTTCATTGACCCAATCGAGAACGAAACGGTTAGGCGCATAGACGCGCAACTCGTCGCCTTCGGCTTCGACCTGTAGCGGACGGATCCAGGTGTTGAATTGCTGGGCAGGCAGTTCATCGCGCAGAAGCTCTACGCACTGCTGCCAAAGTTCCACTGACACGGATATCCCCTGAGTTTGAAAGCCGGATGAGGCAAAAGCAAACCGCCATTGTACCGGTCGAGCGATCAGTTATCCACATGTGGACACGTTAGGTTCCATGACAAAACAGCCATTTATCGACCAAAACGGCTTCACCGGACTGTGAATAAGCTCTGTGGATAACCCGGCATGAGGGCTATGCACAACCCTGAGTCCTGACCTGTTGATAACTCACCTGTGGGTAAGTGGTGTTTTAATCCACAGGTTTCGACCACGATCAAAACAAGCGCAGCACCGCTTGAGAACAACGTTATGAAACTCTGTACAGCACGTGTTTCATGGCCTGCACGCGGTTATCCACAGAAGGTTATCCACTTAAGATTTATAAGTTCTTCAGAAAAGCTTTTTATATGTCTCTTCTTTTTTTTCATGTTGTCCCTTCCTCGTGTGTCCGATCAAGCACCCTTTGGCGATGACCGAACCTGCACCGTCCATCCCGTGCTCTATATGGAAAGGCTGGTTGGAAATTGACCTATGGGCTTGCTTTCTCTAGAATCGCCGGTCTCTTAAAAAGGGGGCCATCCCGGCCCGTCGTCGACAAACCAGGTAACACGCCATGAAACGTACTTTCCAACCAAGCACCATCAAGCGCGCCCGCACCCACGGTTTCCGTGCCCGTATGGCTACCAAGAACGGCCGCGCTGTTCTGTCGCGTCGTCGTGCCAAAGGCCGTAAGCGTCTGGCCATTTGATTTTTCGGCACAGGTGGTGAGTCAGGACTTCAGTCGGGAAAAGCGACTGCTTACACCCCGACATTTCAAAGCGGTCTTCGACTCCCCAACCGGCAAGGTTCCAGGGAAAAACCTGCTGATCCTTGCTCGCGAGAACGGTCTCGATCACCCACGGCTTGGCCTGGTGATCGGCAAGAAGAGCGTCAAGCTCGCTGTTCAACGCAACCGCCTCAAGCGCTTGATGCGCGATTCCTTTCGTCTTAACCAGCAATCGCTTGCTGGCCTGGACATCGTGATCGTCGCGCGCAAGGGATTGGGTGAAGTAGAAAACCCGGAATTGCACCAACACTTTGGCAAGCTCTGGAAACGCTTGGCTCGCAGCCGGCCAACCCCAGCAGTCACCGCCAATTCCGCAGGGGTAGACAGCCAAGATGCGTAAACTGGCACTCGTTCCGATCCAGTTTTACCGTTACGCCATTAGTCCTCTGATGGCCAGTCACTGTCGTTTTTTCCCCAGTTGCTCCTGTTACGCTTATGAAGCCATTGAAAACCATGGCCTCTGGCGTGGTGGGTGGCTGGCCGTTCGTCGCCTGGGGCGTTGTCATCCGTGGAATGACGGCGGTTTCGACCCCGTTCCACCCGCTCCTTCCTCCCGAACTTCTTCGATAGCCGAGTAATCATGGATATTAAACGCACGATCCTGATCGCCGCGCTGGCAGTCGTGTCCTACGTCATGGTCCTGAAGTGGAACGATGACTACGGCCAGGCTGCCCTGCCGACTCAGAATACTGCTGCCAGCACTGTTGCTCCGGGCTTGCCCGATGGCGTACCGGCCGGTAACAACGGCGCCAGTGCCGATGTACCGAGCGCCAACGCCGAATCGAGCCCTGCCGAGCTGGCACCTGTCGCACTCAGCAAGGACCTGATCCGGGTCAAGACCGACGTCCTGGAACTGGCTATCGATCCAGTTGGTGGTGACATCGTCCAGTTGAACCTGCCGAAGTACCCACGCCGTCAGGACCACCCGAACATCCCGTTCCAGTTGTTCGACAACGGTGGTGAGCGTGTTTACCTGGCACAAAGCGGCCTGACCGGTGCCAACGGCCCGGATGCCCGCGCCAGCGGCCGTCCGCTGTATGCCGCCGAACAGAAAAGCTACCAACTGGCCGACGGCCAGGAACAACTGGTGGTTGATCTGAAGTTCAGCGACAACGGCGTCAACTACATCAAGCGCTTCAGCTTCAAGCGCGGTGAGTACGACCTGAACGTCAGTTACCTGATCGACAACCAGAGCGGCCAGGCCTGGAGCGGCAACATGTTTGCCCAGCTCAAGCGTGACGCCAGTGGCGATCCGTCCTCCAGCACTGCCACCGGCACTGCAACCTACCTGGGTGCAGCCCTGTGGACAGCTTCCGAGCCTTACAAAAAGGTCTCGATGAAGGACATCGACAAAGGTAGTTTGAAAGAAAATGTATCTGGCGGCTGGGTTGCCTGGCTGCAGCACTACTTCGTGACCGCCTGGATTCCGGCAAAATCGGACAACAACGTTGTCCAGACCCGCAAGGACAGCCAGGGCAACTACATCATCGGCTACACCGGCCCGGCCCTCAGCGTACCTGCAGGTGGCAAGGTCGAAACCAGCGCCATGCTGTACGCCGGCCCGAAGATCCAGTCCAAGCTGAAAGAGTTGTCCCCAGGCCTGGAACTGACCGTCGACTACGGCTTCCTGTGGTTCATCGCCCAGCCGATCTTCTGGCTGCTGCAACATATCCACAGCCTGCTGGGTAACTGGGGCTGGTCGATCATCGTGCTGACCATGCTGATCAAAGGCCTGTTCTTCCCGCTGTCGGCTGCCAGCTACCGCTCCATGGCGCGCATGCGTGCCGTAGCGCCCAAGCTCGCTGCGCTGAAGGAACGCTTCGGTGACGATCGCCAGAAGATGTCCCAGGCGATGATGGAGCTGTACAAGAAAGAGAAGATCAACCCGCTGGGCGGCTGCCTGCCGATCCTGGTGCAGATGCCGGTATTCCTGGCCCTGTACTGGGTACTGCTGGAAAGCGTGGAAATGCGCCAGGCCCCATGGATGCTGTGGATTACCGACCTGTCGATCAAGGATCCGTTCTTCATCCTGCCGATCATCATGGGCGCCACCATGTTCATCCAGCAGCGCCTGAACCCGACGCCGCCGGATCCGATGCAGGCCAAGGTGATGAAAATGATGCCAATCATCTTCACCTTCTTCTTCCTGTGGTTCCCGGCTGGTCTGGTGCTGTACTGGGTTGTGAACAACTGCCTGTCGATTTCGCAGCAGTGGTACATCACCCGTCGTATCGAAGCAGCCACCAAAAAAGCTGCTGCTTGACGGGCTAGTACGCTAGCCTGTGAATAAAAAACGCCCCCTAGTGGGGCGTTTTTGCTATCTGTCGTTTTTGTCGTAGAGGCTTTCGAGCATGAACACTGTGCGTGAAACCATCGCCGCCATCGCTACCGCCCAAGGCCGTGGTGGTGTGGGTATTGTCAGGTTGTCCGGCCCGCTGGCAGGCAAGGCCGGGCAGCTAATCACCGGCCGTACCCTGACCCCTCGCCATGCCCACTATGGCCCGTTTCGCGATGACGAAGGGCTGGTACTGGACGAGGGCATTGCGCTGTTCTTCCCAGGGCCGAACTCGTTCACCGGTGAAGATGTGCTTGAACTGCAAGGCCACGGTGGCCCTGTAGTCCTGGACATGCTGCTGCAGCGTTGTGTACAAATCGGCTGCCGCCTGGCACGGCCGGGGGAATTCAGTGAGCGTGCCTTCCTCAACGACAAGCTCGACCTCGCCCAGGCAGAAGCTATCGCCGACCTGATCGAGGCCAGCTCCAGCCAGGCGGCGCGCAATGCCCTGCGCTCGCTGCAAGGTGAGTTCTCCAAACGTGTACACAGCCTGACCGAGGCACTGATTGCCCTGCGCATCTACGTGGAGGCGGCTATCGACTTTCCTGAGGAAGAGATCGACTTCCTCGCCGATGGCCACGTGCTGTCGATGCTCGATGCAGTGCGCGGCGAGTTATCCACCGTGCAGCGTGAGGCCGGGCAGGGTGCCTTGCTGCGTGACGGCATGACTGTGGTCATCGCCGGCCGGCCGAATGCCGGCAAGTCGAGCCTGCTGAACCAGCTGGCCGGCCGGGAAGCGGCAATTGTCACCGATATCGCCGGCACCACCCGGGACATCCTGCGCGAACATATCCACATCGACGGGATGCCGCTGCATGTGGTCGATACTGCTGGTTTGCGTGACACCGACGACCATGTGGAAAAGATTGGCGTGGAACGCGCCCTGAAGGCCATTGGCGAGGCTGACCGTGTGTTGCTGGTGGTCGACTCAACTGCACCCGAAGCCAGCGACCCGTTCGCGCTGTGGCCGGAGTTTCTCGACCAGCGGCCTGACCCGGCCAAGGTTACGCTGATTCGCAACAAGGCCGACCTGAGTGGGGAGCGGGTGGGGTTGGAACTCTGCGATGACGGGCATGTGACCATTACCCTCAGCGCCAAGGGCGACGATACAGGGCTGCAATTGCTGCGCGACCATCTGAAGGCCTGCATGGGTTACGAACAGACTGCAGAGAGTGGTTTCAGTGCCCGCAGGCGCCATCTGGATGCCTTGCGCCAGGCCAGCGAGCATCTGGAGCACGGCCGTGCTCAATTGACCTTGGCGGGCGCAGGGGAGTTGCTGGCAGAGGATTTGCGCCAGGCACAACATGCGCTTGGGGAAATCACTGGAGCATTCAGCTCGGACGACCTGCTGGGGCGGATTTTCTCCAGCTTCTGCATCGGCAAGTAATCCACAACCAGGCAAAACCAATAGCCGCTCCTTCGGGAGCGGCTTTTTTTTGGTTCTTCACGGAATCCCGGGAAAGACAGAAACAAGAACGCCGGTTTGATGGATGATGTTCGTGCGAGCAAACACATCAACAAA